>NZ_JBLZFX010000074.1:0-30630 GCF_050753345.1 Alkalinema pantanalense CENA528
GGGGATGGAAGTGATGCACGAGCGTAATGCTCACAACTTCCCTCTGGACTTGGCATCTGGCGAGTCTGCACCTGTAGCACTGCAAGCACCTGCTATCAACGGTTAATTTTCCAAGGCTAATTCGGTTTAGCACTGGTTAGTTAATCAAAAGCCCCTACCAACTTGGTGGGGGCTTTTGGTGTATTTGGGGTTAGTTGCTGAACTAATAGGAACAACAATATTGATGTGCTACGAAGAGAACTGATGTGCTAGGAAGAGACGATCAACGATAACTTTATAAAGTTTTGTAAGGAATCTTTTCTTTGATTAGGGATTGTTTAATAAATTAATGGGTAACAAGCCAATGATTGGCATGGGATTGAATAACAGAGAGGCTATTTCACGATCGATCCATCCCTGCGGAACGATCGCTGGTTGCATGTTTGCAATCTGGCTTATTGTTTGCTTCTATGCTGCAACGATCGGAGTTTTTTGCTCCGTTTGTGTAAGTGACGTTGACGATTTATGGATGATTGCTTGGGCATTGCTGCTAAGAAATACCCAAATTTATTGCAATAAAACGGTCTTTACAGAATCTCCTAATCATGACAAAACTTCCGAAATGATCCTTCTCCATGACCATTAAGCGCGTTTTAATTATTGATGATGAAGATTCTATTCGAAAAGTCGTGCAGTTTGGTCTTCCCCTAGTGGCGGATTGGGATGTCTTGGTTGCAGGTTCCGGTAGAGAAGGCATCATTACAGCTCAGACAGAACATCTGGACGCCATTTTGCTAGATGTGATGATGCCTCAGATGGATGGACTAGCGACGTTTCGAGCCTTGCAGCAACATCCCAAAACGCAGTTTATTCCAGTCATTTTTTTGACTGCAATGGCCACCATGAGTGACCACACGACACTCAACGACTTAGGGGGCCATGGGGTGATTACCAAACCGTTTAATGCACTGGAATTAGCGGGCCAAATTACCAAGCTATTGAATTGGTAGGTTGTCGATGCGGATTTTACTAGCTGAGGATGATCCGGCAATCAGCAAACTCCTGACCCAGCGATTGCTGGAACATCATTATGCGATCGATGCGATCGCAGATGGTTTTTCCGGGTGGGAGTATGCTTCAACCTATGAATATGATTTATTGATTCTGAACGTAGAATTGCCGAAGTTAGACGGGATCAGTCTCTGTCAACGCTTACGAGCAACGGGAGATACTACCCCAATTTTATTGCTTGCAGCCCAAAATACAGCCATTGCTCGTATTACGGGACTTGATGCCGGGGCGGATGATTATGTCACCAAGCCCTTTGACGAAGCCGAACTGATTGCCCGAATTCGAGCCCTCCTCCGTCGCAGCAGCAGCAATCCGTTGCCAATCTTGATTTGGGGAGATCTGTGGCTCAATCCCAGCAATTGCGAAGTCACCTACCAAGGGCAACTCCTAAATCTCAGCGCTAAGGAATATGCTCTGTTGGAATTAATGCTGCGCGAAAGCCATCACGTTTTCAGCAATGAAGAAATTTTAGAAAGTTTGTGGTCGTCAGCGGAATTTCCCGTTGATGCAACCGTGAGATCGCACATTCGCCACCTCCGACAAAAGTTGACTGCCGTTGGTGCACCCCCAGATTTGATTTCTACGGCCCATGGTCGCGGGTATTACCTAAAACCGGTGGATGACAAATCGGTTGAAGACGGTCTCGACGAATCTTTAATGATGGCATCTCGTTCCCTGACTCCTTGGAATTCGTCACAACAGGGTTCCTTAGCCCAGGAAGATGGTCGGCACAACAGTTCCTCCCGTCCCCCGCAATTATCTACTCTACCTGCCCAGTCGGAAACAGACCCCGATCGCCCCAATCCTCAGCAACAGTACCAAACATTACTCGATCAAATTTGGCTGGAAAGCCAAGGCAAAATTCGGGAACAATTTCAAATCCTGCAAGAAGTCGTCTCAGAACTGCACAACCACGCCCTGCGCCCCCACCAACAGGAGCAAGCCAACCGGGCGGCCCATACTCTGGCCGGAACCCTAGGAACCCTCGGGCGTTTTGCAGGCATGGAAGTCGCACGCGAACTGGAACAATGGCTCCACAGTGATGTGGTCTTAGAAACGGACGATGCCAGCCATTTACAAACCCTGGTGGAACAACTGGGGCAAACCCTAGATGCGTCAGTCAACCTGTCGGAGTCTGCGATCATGACAGACTGTTTGCTGATTGTTGATCCCGATCGGCATATGCAAGAAAAATTAGCCCGCCTCGGAGTTCAACAGGGGCTCCAGACCAAAATCTTTGCTGACTTGGCGGAGGCACAGGATTGGCTGATCCAACAACAACATCCCGCCTATCCGCCCCAGGCCCGAGCCCATTGTGACTGCACCCCTACGGGCCTAATCCTAGGGTGTTGTTCTACGGTGCGCGGAGTGACCCAAGCGTCTGTGTCAGATAGCTTATCTTTTCTTAAAGAATTTACACTGCAATATCCGACTGTTCCCACGGTGGTGCTAGCGAATGTCAACACCTGTGATGAACGATTAGACATCATTCGCCACGGTGGAACCTGCATTTTGTCCCGCCTCTCTTCACCTCAAAGTATTTTGAACGCAGTCAGTGCCACCTATCAACAACGCAACTTATCCCCCGAAACTCGCATTTTGTTGGTTGATGATGATCCGATTTTGTTAAGAACTTTAACCACTCAACTCCAATCCTTGGGTCTTGCAGTGTCTACCTTGAATGATGCGCAACAATTGTGGAGTGTTTTGGAAACCGTTCAGCCCGATGCTGTGGTACTCGATATTCAGATGCCCGGTATGAGCGGCTTAGAACTCTGCCAAGTCCTGCGCAGTGACCCCCGTTGGCAACGATTGCCGATTCTCTTTTTGAGCGTTTTTGCTGATACTCGTACCCAGCACCAAGCTTTTCTAGTCGGTGCAGACGATTATCTTTGTAAACCTGTGTCGGGAATTGATTTACTCGATCGCATTTTTAATCGATTAAAACGGGTTCAAGCCTGTAACCAATCTTAAATATCTAATAGAGAGAAATTGGTTGGTGGGCTAAAACTGCAATTATTCAGACCAAAATTGTGAAGGAATACAACAAGACTCAGAAACTAATCAATAAATCTTCACGATGTGATTGCTGAATGTTACATAAATTTTCTGCTGAGAGTTTCTACTGAGGGAGCTCTCATTGAATCAAAGGTTGAATGGCTGTCAGATTAGATCCCTTCTTGAATCCCTTCTCAATCCTTGATGCTGATTGAGATAGCTACATGACAGAATAAAATTTCTCATCATTTCTGAGCGTTGATGGGACAACTTCCTGTTCCTAGCCCTTGGGAACCTGACTAGGCAAAATTATGAATTCCTACAAGAAAGAAGACCCTTTGACAAGGGATTGGGTTCACAACTATTAGACAGTCACAAATCCATAGCGCCCCAATTGGCCCAAGTGAACCGTAGCGACCGTAACAAAGTTTACAAATTTACACAATCTTTCTAATCAAATTGCACATTGATTGCACAAACGACCTGATTAAATCAAAATCACCTGGTTAAGAACCAACTTGAACTCTGAGCTCTGCCAAGTCAGAGTCCAAGCTCCTCAAGTGACTTTTTGTTAAGTTCCGTCCATAGTACCACTTTTGTGGTTCTGATTTGTATGTTTGCTCACAGTTTGAGTATTTGTTTACTCAAACGGAGTTATTAGCTAACCAAATGCGACTACGGAAATGAGAAACGGACACAAAGATGCTGGGGAGATTGGGGAGGCTAGGGTATAAACGCCTTTAAATAGGGAGAAAATTGCATGTTAGATGCATTTACAAAAGTAGTTGCTCAAGCAGATGCTCGTGGTGATTATGTTAGCGATGCTCAAATCGATGCATTGCTGGCTATGGTAAAAGATGGCCCGAAGCGGATGGATGTGGTTAACCGCATTACGGGTAATGCGTCTACGATTGTTGCGAATGCAGCTCGTGCATTGTTCGACGAACAGCCTCAACTGATTGCACCGGGTGGGAATGCCTACACCAACCGTCGGATGGCTGCTTGCTTGCGCGATATGGACATCGTTCTGCGTTATGTGACCTACGCTGTGTTCACTGGCGACGCTAGTGTTCTGGACGATCGTTGCTTGAACGGTCTGCGCGAAACCTACTTGGCTCTGGGTGTGCCCGGTGGTTCCGTTGCTGAAGCAGTTAACAAAATGAAGTCTGCTGCCATTTCAATTGCTAACGATCGCGCAGGGGTAACCCAAGGCGATTGCAGCTCCTTGATGGCTGAACTGGGTGGCTACTTCGATCGCGCTGCTGCTGCTGTCGGCTAGAAACTAACGTTTCTAACAAGGTATTCCTTATTTGGTTTACGACATTTCTGTCCAGTGATGTGATCTTGATAGGGTTAGCGCTGGACAATGTGCAAACATTTCATTAAGAGGCTTTAGTCGAGTATGAAAACTCCCCTTACCGAAGCAGTTGCTGCAGCAGATTCTCAAGGACGTTACCTCAGCTCCGTTGAACTGCAAGTTGCATTTGGTCGTTACCGCCAAGCTGCTGCTAGCTTAGAAGCAGCTAAAGCACTGAGCAGCAAAGCAAAATCCTTGGCTGATGGTGCAGCAAACGCTGTTTACCAACGCTTCCCCTACACCACCAGCATGTCTGGCAACAACTTTGCTTCGACCCAGCGCGGTAAAGACAAGTGTGCTCGTGACATCGGTTACTACATCCGTATGGTCACCTACTGCCTCATCGCTGGTGGTACTGGCCCCATGGATGACTACCTGATCGCAGGTGTTGCTGAAATCAACCGGATCTTCGACCTGTCTCCTAGCTGGTACGTTGAAGCTCTGAAGTATGTCAAGGCTAACCACGGTCTGTCTGGAGATCCTGCTGTTGAAGCAAACTCCTACATCGACTACGCAATCAACGCCCTGAGCTAAGGGTTAAACTCCTGCCCAGAATGTTGGATGGCTGTTGGTGTGGCTCAGGAAGCTGCATCGCCAGGTAGCCAATATTCTGGGCAAGCTTTTTTCTAAAGCCAATTTTTCAGGAGCTTATCATGACCAGTTCAATGACGGCTCAACAACTCGGTATTGAACCCTTTGCTTCTTCTTCGCCGACAGAACTGCGGATGAACGCGACGGAAGATGAAGTTCAAGCCGTGATTTGTGCTGCTTACCGTCAGGTGTTTGGTAATGAACATTTGATGCAGTCGGAGCGGTTAGTTGGTGCGGAATCCCTGTTGCGTCGGGGAGACATTAGTGTTCGGGAGTTTGTCCGTAGCTTGGCAAATTCAGAATTGTATCGCCAAAAGTTTTTTTATTCGACCTCGCAATTGCGATTCATTGAATTGAACTTTAAGCATTTGTTAGGTCGTGCCCCTTACAATCAAGCTGAGATTTCTGAGCATGTGAATCTCTACGTTGATCACGGTTATGAAGCTGAGATCAATTCCTACTTGGATTCCCAGGAATATCAGGCGAGTTTTGGCGATATGGTGGTTCCCTATCATCGGGGATTCAGCACCCAAGTGGGTCACACCACGATCGGGTTTAATCGATTGTTCCAACTGTATCGCGGTTATGCCAACAGCGATCGGGCCCAGGGCAATGTCCGTCGGGGCGGAGCCTTGAGTCAGGAAGTCGCGATGAACTTAGCCAGTCCCCTTCGACCAACGACCCTAGGCGGTGAGTTGACGGGCAATACTGGGGGCGATCGGAACCAACTCTATCGCATTCGAGTTAACCAAGCAGCAAGCAATCGGACAACTCAAATTCGCCGGAGTATTAGTGAATACTTGGTGCCCTATGAACAGTTGTCAGCTTCGCTACAACGGTTGAATAAACGGGGTAGCCGGATTTTGAGTATTTCCCCTGCTTAAATGGAAGTAGGTTTAAACCTCCTGCAAGTGATACTTGCGAAAGGTGAAATGATTGTGTTGTCGTAGTTTATACCGATATGATGCTAGTCAGCATAGTGCTAGTCGGTATGACACTAGTAACGATAATACTAGCGGTTCATGTTGATATTGCTACGGAATCAGTATTCAGTGATGTTTAAAGCATCATGTGCTTCAAACATCATGAATTGATTAACTATCATTCATCGTTAGTTCGCATTGCCGCTTATCAAACTGTAGTTTATCAAACCACAGCCTATCAAACCACGGCCTATCAAACCATTGATTGATGCGTTTGCTGGTTGATGCGTTTGGTAGATAAATTGCAGCTTGGTTTGTATGTTTGCTGTGAATTATATCGCGGAATGACATTGTGAGACTTGAATTGTGAGACTTGCAGTGGGTAAACCGATGAATTGTGTTTTAAGGAGAATACGCTGTGGCGATTACAACTGCTGCATCTCGTTTGGGAAGTGCACCCTTTAGTGACGCTTCTCCGATCGAGTTGCGTCCTAACTTTTCTGCAACTGACGCTAAAGTCGTAATCAATGCGATTTACCGTCAGGTTTTGGGCAATGATCACCTGATGGCCTCAGAGCGTTTGACTGCCCTAGAGTCCTTGCTGGTGAATGGCCAATTAACGGTTCGTGAGTTTGTACGTGCTTTGGCGAAGTCCGAACTCTACAAGAACAAGTTCCTCTATCCGCATTTCCAAACCCGCGTGATTGAGTTGAATTTCAAACATCTGTTGGGGCGTGCTCCCTACGATGAAGCGGAAGTGATTGAGCACCTCGATCGCTATCAAAATGAAGGCTACGATGCGGACATCGATTCCTACATCGATTCCAATGAGTACGATTCCAGCTTTGGCGACAATATCGTACCTTCCTATCGTGGTTTCTCCACCCAAACCGGCCAAAAAATGGTCGGCTTTACTCGGATGTTCAAGCTGTATCGCGGCTATGCCAACAGCGATCGCTCCCAAGTGGGGGGTGCATCGTCGCGGCTTGCTACGGAACTGGCTCGCAATTCTGCTTCGGCAGTGGTCAGTCCTTCGGGTGGTAGCAGTGGGTTCTCCTACAAAGCGGCCAATCGTAGCGTTGCCCCCAGTCGCGCATTTGCAGTTCCGATGTATGGCACTGGAAATCGGCTCTACCGCATCGAAGTATCGGGCATTTCCCTGCCTCGTTACCCCCGTGTGCGTCGGAGCAACACCGAATTTGTCGTGCCCTACGATCAACTGTCGAGTACGCTCCAACGCATCAATCAATTGGGCGGTAAAGTGGCCAGCGTAACCCTCGCTCAGTAAGTTCAGTCCTCAGCGTATTCAGGAGGTTATTCCCATGCTTGGACAATCTGTTCTCACCAGAGCCTCTGGCTCCACTTCCAATAACCGCACCTTTGTTTACGAAGTGGAAGGGCTCCGTCAGAGCGATCAAACGACACAAAATAACCACGAGATCCGCACAAGCAGCACAACCTTGATTCAGGTGCCATTCAACCGCATGAATGAAGTGATGCAGCGGGTCAACCGTCTTGGGGGCAGAATCGTGGCTATTCATGCTGGCCCCAATGTCACAGCATCCTCTGGAGAAGGCTCCCAGGGAGAGTCTTAACGGCTAATGGCCAATGTTTAGTGTTGCAAGCTTTGCAATCTAATCTCAGAGTTGCAATCTAATCTAGGTGGGAAGGATGCCTCGATCGTAGGAGCCTTCTCACCTTTACTTATTCAATCTTCAACGGGTTGATCTTCGACCGATTGAGCTTGTTCTTGTGTCTCGCTACCTGGGTGCGGTCATCTCTACCGTTCCCAAGGGAGACGAAGTGATAGGATTGAGAGACTTGGGTTTACTGTAAACTCAGGCATTTGTGCGCCATCGCATTAGAATCCACTTGATAAACGGTCACTAGTCTCCGCCATGCTGAAAGCTCTTTTGGGCGACCCCAATGCCCGTAAGCTCAAAAAGTTCCACCCGATCGTTACAGAAATCAAACTCCTAGAAGAGGAGATCGCGCCCCTGTCGGATCAGGAACTCGTGGCGAAAACGGCAGAGTTTCGGCAACGACTGGATAAGGCCAAGAACGACAACGATCGCAAGCAGCTTCTGGATGACCTGCTGCCCGAAGCCTTCGCCGTGGTCCGGGAAGCCGGGAAGCGAGTCCTGGGCATGCGTCACTTTGACGTACAGATGCTGGGCGGTATCGTTCTGCATAACGGCCAAATTGCTGAAATGAAGACCGGGGAAGGTAAAACTCTGGTTTCAACCCTGCCGGCCTATCTCAACGCGCTGACGGGGCGGGGTGTGCATGTAGTGACGGTGAACGATTACCTAGCTCGCCGGGACGCGGAATGGATGGGGCAGGTGCACCGCTTCCTCGGGTTGAGCGTGGGACTGATTCAGCAGAGCATGACCCCCGATGAACGGCGACGCAACTACGCCTGTGATGTCACCTATGCCACCAACAGTGAGTTGGGCTTTGACTATCTGCGGGATAACATGGCCACCTCGATGCAAGAAGTGGTGCAACGCCCCTTCAATTACTGCGTCATTGACGAAGTGGATTCCGTGCTGATTGATGAAGCCCGCACCCCTCTGATCATTTCCGGCCAAGTAGAACGCCCCACGGAGAAATATATGGGTGCGGCAGAAGTGGCCTTACGGATGCAGAAAGACGAGCATTATGAAGTTGATGAAAAGCAGCGCAACGTTCTCTTGACCGATGAAGGCTTCATCGAAGCGGAGCAACTGCTGGATGTCAAAGACCTGTTTGATCCCAAGGATCCCTGGGCGCATTACATCTTCAATGCCATCAAGGCGAAAGAACTGTTCATCAAAGATGTGAACTACATCGTCCGCAATGACGAAATCGTGATTGTGGATGAGTTTACTGGACGGGTGATGCCGGGGCGGCGCTGGAGTGATGGTTTGCACCAAGCGATCGAAGCCAAGGAACGGGTGGAAATCCAAAACGAAACCCAAACCTTGGCCAGCATTACCTACCAAAACTTCTTCCTGCTGTATCCCAAACTGGCTGGGATGACGGGAACCGCTAAAACGGAAGAAGCGGAATTTGAAAAAATCTACAACCTGGAAGTGACGATCATTCCGACGAACCGCACCCGGCAGCGGAAGGATCTGTCCGATGTGGTTTACAAAACCGAGCCCGCCAAATGGCAGGCGATCGCCCAGGAATGCGCCGAAATGCACGAAAGTGGGCGACCTGTGCTCGTAGGTACCACCAGTGTGGAAAAATCGGAATTGCTATCCGGCCTGCTGGCAGAACTGCGGGTGCCCCATAACCTGCTGAACGCCAAACCCGAAAACGTAGAACGGGAATCGGAAATTGTTGCCCAAGCCGGACGCAAAGGCCAAGTCACGATCGCGACGAACATGGCCGGTCGGGGAACGGACATTATCCTGGGTGGAAACTCCGACTACATGTCCCGGTTGAAAATTCGGGAATACTTCATGCCCCGCATCGTTGCGCCGGAAGATGACATGGACTTTGCGGGACAGGGCTTTGTCCCCGGTGGCCGCGACGGGGGACAGGGTTTTGGGGCAGGACGCAAGGTGAAAACCTGGAAAGCTAGCCCAGAAATTTTCCCGATCCAAATTTCTAAGGAAGCGGAAGATCTGCTGCGAACTGCCGTCGATCTAGCCGTCAAGGAATATGGTGAGCGCAGCCTGCCGGAACTGGAAGCGGAAGATAAGATCGCGACAGCAGCGGAAAAAGCCCCAACGGAAGATCCGGTGATCCAAGCGCTGCGGAAGGCTTATAAAAAGATTCGCGGTGAGTACGATAGTTTCACCGATCGCGAGCACGAGGAAGTCGTTAGTCTCGGTGGTCTGCATGTGATTGGGACAGAACGGCACGAGTCTCGTCGGATCGATAACCAATTGCGCGGTCGGGCTGGGCGTCAGGGTGACCCTGGTACCACGAAGTTCTTCCTGAGTTTGCAGGATAACCTCTTGCGGATTTTTGGGGGCGATCGAGTCGCCGGATTAATGAACGCCTTCCGTGTGGAAGAAGACATGCCGATCGAGTCGGGGATGCTGACGCGATCGCTGGAAGGGGCACAGAAGAAGGTTGAAACCTACTACTACGACATCCGGAAGCAGGTCTTTGAGTACGACGAAGTGATGAACAACCAGCGGAAAGCCATTTACGCTGTGCGTCGTCGGGTGCTCGAACAACAGGATCTGAAGGAGCTAGTGATTGAATACGCAGAACGCACGATGGATGACATTGTGGAGGCGTACATCAATCCCGAACTCCCTTCGGAAGAGTGGGAACTGGACAAGCTGGTTTCCAAAACCCAAGAGTTTGTCTACCTCCTGGCTGACCTGAAGCCCGAGCAATTAATCGACCTGTCCATGGCCGAAATTAAAACCTTCATGCATGAGCAGGTTCGCATTGCCTATGATCTCAAGGAAGTAGAAATTGACCAGCTCCAACCCGGTCTGATGCGGCAAGCAGAACGGTTCTTCATTCTGCAACGGATTGATACCCTCTGGCGGGAACACCTGCAAGGGATGGACGGTCTGCGGGAATCGGTCGGTCTGCGGGGTTATGGCCAAAAGGATCCCTTGATTGAATACAAGAGTGAAGGGTATGAGTTGTTCTTGGAAATGATGATCAACATTCGCCGCGATGTGGTGTACTCGTTGTTCCAATTCAATCCCCAACCCCAAGCAGAAGTGGAAGAAACTTCTGAAGTGGTGTAGTTCTCCAAAATTTGCACGTTTTTTTCTTCATCCCTCTCCAGCACTGGTAGAGGGATTTTTTAGTCGCCTTTTTTGAAATCCTCGATCGCCATCGAACCATGGACATTGGGCAAAAGCCCGCTGGGATTCTAGTCAGTTGACTTTTGGGAAATCGTGGGTTGGTATGATCGACAATGGTTGATGATTAACAACACAAATTTCCCCCAGATTTATGGCGTTGAAACAGGTTTTAGTCACCGGGGCCACCGGGCGAACAGGAGCCCTCGTTTTGCAAAAGCTTTTGCAACATCCCGAGGAATTAAATGCCTTTGGCTTTGCCCGATCGCAGACCAAAGCGCAGGATCTTTTTGGCAGTGTCGATCGCTTCTTTTTTGGGGATATCAAAGCGCAGGATACCCTTGCACCTGCCCTTGCGGGTTGCCACTGCTTAGTGATTCTGACCAGTGCGACCCCTCGTATGAAAGCCCCACCTGCCCCCGGAGAACGCCCAGAATTTGAATTTGAAGCCGGGGGAATGCCGGAAGAAGTGGATTACCAGGGACAGATTAACCAAATTGACGCCGCGATCGCCGCTGGTGTACAGCACATTGTTCTGGTTGGCTCCATGGGCGGCACCCAGGAAAACCATCCCCTCAACAAGCTGGGACAGGGCAACATTTTGATTTGGAAACGCAAGGCTGAAGCGTACTTAATCGACTCCGGCATTGACTATACGATTATTCGCGCTGGGGGCTTGTTGGATCAACCGGGTGGGGTGCGGGAATTGCTGGTGGGGAAAGACGATGTCCTCCTGACCCAAGCCCCCAACAGCATTCCGCCCTCCATCCCTCGCGCAGATGTGGCGGAAGTGGTGGTGCAGGCGATTCGTTGTCCTGCTGCCAGAAATAAAGCCTTCGATGTGATTTCTAAACCCGAGAACGATGCCACCGCGATCGTCACGACGGATTTTGCCGAACTGTTTGCCCACACCACAGCGGGGCTGTAGTCTCAAACCCCACTGAGACCTTAGTCACAGAGTCTCTAGGCAGGTGCTCTATGCAAGTTGTCATTATCGGGGCGGGGCCAGCCGGGTTACTGCTTGCCCATCGGTTGCTCAATCGATCGCCCCACTACCAAATCACGATTTACGATCAGCGTAGTGATCCGCGCTTGGCCGATTCCTTAGCGAATTCATCAGCAAATTCAGCCGATCGCGCTTTTGTCATTAGTCTGACGGAGCGAGGTCAGGCTGTTCTCCAGACGATCGACGGTCTGTGGCCAGCGGTGCGCCAACGGGGTGTAGAAATTCGCCAAACAGGTGTGTATTCCCAAAAAAGTCAGCAATGGAAGGTGTTTCAGCGCAGTTCCGATCCAGAAAAATTTAGTCTGCTGATCAATCGCAATCACCTATGCATTGCCCTGTTGGAAACCCTAGAGCAAGACTCGGGAAAATACTCCGATCGCTCGGTCAAAATCGTCTTTAACGCCACTTGCCGCGAGATCAATCTCAGGCAACGGCAACTGACGATCGTTGATGCTGAGCAGCAAATTTTGCGGCAATCCTATGATTTATTAGTTGGTGCCGATGGCATCCATTCCGGAGTACGCAATGCCTGCCTGAAACAACCGGGTTTCGACTTTCAACAGTCCTATTTCAATGCCGTTTGGAAAGTCATGCATGTCCCCCGACCAGCGGAATTTTCCAGCGATACTTCTTACTTTTTCCGCCAAGTTCTCTCCGCTCCAGCCCAACCGCCCAATCAACTCTCCGGTGCGGCGATTCCTGAATTAGACGATCGTCTCTGCGTTCTGATGTTTTGGCAGCAAGCTTCCGATGGCACGATCGGCAATCCCCCCGGAATTCAGAGTCCGCAGGATTTCCAAAAACAAGTGGCTGAGCATTGGTTGCCCGGTTTGGAGATTGCCGATGCCACAGCCCAAGCCTGGTTCGACCAGCGCCCCTCCAGCATTGTCGAAACCCGCTGTAGTCGTTACCATGACACCCTCGGCCAAGTGGTGCTGATTGGGGATGCCGCCCACGGCATGTCCTCTGCCCTGGCCCAGGGGTGCCAAGCGGCCTTTGCCGATGTCATGGCCCTCGATCGGCTGTTACAAAGCGAAGCCGATCATCTGCCCACAATCCTCTCCCAATATTCCGCCCAGCAGGTGAAGGAAGGCCATGCCATCACCGACTTGAATGCCCATCTGCGGCCCCAGGCTGGATGGCTAGCCTTCCTGTTCAACGTTTCTATGGGCTTGCAAAGTAAATTCAGCCGTTGGTTTCCCGGTTGGGTCAGTCCGCCTCTATTTGCCCTGCTGGCCCAACCGGAAATTTCCTACGCTGAAATTGCCCACCGTTTTCGCTTCTGGATTCGTCTGATTCGCTGGTCGAACCAGCAGTACAAATCCCGGTTGGAATCCCGGCAGGCGTCCCACGCTCAAGCCCAACGCTAGGAACGCACTACATGCCAGACGAGTTGGCAAAATAGTCGCCCATGCTGAAGCTGTTGTTATCTTCGATCGCCTTCAGGGTCGATCGGGTAATTAATTTTCCAGTTTCCACCAGCACCTTACCCGTTAACGGGTGCAGTAAATCCTGCTCTGCCCGCCGACCAATTAAGTCTTCAATATCCTTAATCGAATTGATATACATCCCCGGCGGCAGTTCCACCACCACCCCGTTATCCATGACTCTAGCTTGGCAGGCCAGACGAGAATTGGGCTGACAGGACGTAATCACTTCTAAGGTTCGCTGTTCCCGGCGATTCATCACAGAGAGCTTATCCATGCCATCTTTGACGTAAATGTGGCAGGTGGCACACATCCCTCGTCCCCCACATTCCCGCAATACATCTAAATCTTTGCTAATCAGTACTGAGAGGAGATTCCCGTTCGTTTCAACGGAGGTTTCTTGGGAAATTGGTTCAAGACGCACAACTTTGGCCATGGGAGTCTCCTGGAATTTACGGTGCTAATTTTAAGAAATGTAAATTTAGGTCGGCAATCTTAGGTCAGCAATCTTAGGTCAGCAATCTCAAATCAACCAGCGGAATTGTGCAGAAATACTTGGACTCTGCTGTTTTGCCAGAAGTGGGAAGTCTCGAATAATTCGAGAACATTGGCTGATAAAAGCCTTAGCCCACTGCTGCATATCGTTGATTTCAGCTTCACTCATTGGTTGGGTGACCTGCTTAGGATCCCCTGTAAAACTGAGATGAGCCGATCGATCGATCGAGAACTGTTGCAGCCAAGGCACATCAGGCCGCGATCGCGACAGATGGTTCGCAATAATAGCGTTCCCCAAATATTGCGTTGCAATCTGGCTCAGGTCATTAAAGGCTGAAAGTTGATCCTGTAAACAAATAACGTCTGGAGCAATGGGTGGGGCTGGCGCAGGAGCCGATGCAGCGGCAGCAACAGACTGGGGCTGGGCAGCTGAGGTCGGGGAGGGACTCGTCGTTTGCGAGGGAACTTCAGGGGTGCCTGCTGCGGCGATGGAGGGCGCAGAGGGAAGGACTTGCTCGGCAATCTCACGGAACTCAGCGATCGTGCCTTCATGGCTGGTTTGCACCCAATCCAAGAGGGGAGCCACCATGACCTGATAATCTTTCAGCTTCAGTTCGGGTTGGGTCAGAATCAAAATCGTAGCGGTATTAATAAATCGATAAATATGGATCCGATAGGTCTGAAACTGTAATTCAAACTCCCTAACGGCCTCCGGCATCGTTGACAAGATTTGTCTTAATCCGTGTTCCAGAACTGTGGTTTGCTGGAGATGGAAAGGAGTTTCAATGCCACAGAAATAGAGTGGAGACTGTTTATCTAATAAAGCAATCCCCAGAATTCCTGGTACATTCAGAAAATCCTTCACAACCTCTGGTTTCATACCGCTGTTACGTTTTGTTGCATTCATTAGCTACACAGCCCATCGCTCCGATATGAAATCAACGGGATCGCTTCCTTACCCCCCTTTGACCCGATATGTCTGACCTTCCTTTTACGCTGGATCAGTTACGTATTCTCAAGGCGATTGCCGCTGAGGGTAGCTTTAAGCGTGCAGCCGACAGTTTGTATGTATCTCAGCCAGCGGTCAGCTTGCAGGTACAAAACCTAGAACGTCAACTGGATGTTCCGTTATTCGATCGGGGTGGGCGGCGGGCCCAACTGACCGAAGCTGGCCATTTACTCCTTAATTATGGAGAGAAAATTCTGACTTTGTGCCAGGAGACCTGTCGAGCCTTAGAAGACTTGCAGAATTTGCAAGGGGGAACGCTGATCATCGGAGCCAGTCAAACCACTGGGACCTATCTTCTGCCCCGAATGATTGGCCTGTTCCGTCAGAAATATCCTGATGTTGCCGTACAGTTGCATGTTCATTCCACCCGACGAACCTCTTGGAGTGTCTCTAATGGACAAATCGATCTAGCCATCATTGGCGGAGAAGTTCCTCCAGAACTGCAAGACTCCCTTGACATTATTCCCTACGCTGAAGACGAACTCGCACTGATCCTGCCTCCATCCCATCCCCTCGCGCGCTTGACCGTGATTCAAAAAGAGGATCTCTATCGCCTGCAATTTATTGCCCTGGATTCCCAATCCACCATTCGCAAGGTAATTGACCAAGTCCTAGCTCGCTGGGGGATTGAGACGCGACGGCTCAAAATTGAGATGGAACTGAACTCCATAGAGGCCATTAAAACAGCGGTGCAATCGGGGTTGGGGGCTGCATTTCTTTCGTTGTCTGCGATCGAAAAGGAACTACAAATGGGGATCCTGCACCGAGCTCCGATCGAAGGTGTGGAAGTGCGGCGCATGCTGTCGGTGATTATTAACCCCAACCGCTATCGATCGAAGGCCGCCGCTGCCTTTTGCAAGGAAATTTTGCCGCAGTTCACCAGTTTACCCGTCAATTTTGACAAGCGGGATAAAGCCTTTGTCGCAGAAGTGGTGGCGAGTGAGGAGATTGATAGCTAGAGGAAACCGTTGCTGGTGGGGCGGAGCCAACCCCCTCTCAACTGGGATGGCCTCATTCTGGGATGGCTTGATTGGGAGACATCGCGCGTTCTAGGGGAAGACTGCTGTCCAACCTGTGGGGTACGGTAGAAGGGAGGTCGATCGACCTCCCTTTTAAGACGCTCCAGTCAACAGGACAGGGGAGTCTCTTGCTAACTTCCGGATTGCTGCTATGGAACTGTATTGCACCCGACCGGGTTGTCAGCGCCCACAGAATTTTTTTAGTGAACTGAAGGATCCGGGCGTTCTGAAAGCGACCCGGCAAAAGTTTTGCACCAGTTGCGGGATGCCGTTGATTTTGGCCGATCGCTATCTGCCGGAAAAACTGCTGGGACAGGGAGGCTTTGGGGCGGCCTATCTGGCCCGCGATCGCTACACACCGGGGATGCGGCGCTGCGTGGTCAAACAGTTCAAACCAGCGGCCCAACTCAACCCCAGTCAACTGCAACTGGCCCATGATCTGTTTGTGCGCGAGGCTGAAATTTTAGAAAAAATTGGCCAAGACCATTTTCAAATTCCTGACCTGTATGCCTTTTTTGATTTAGATGTCCCAGGATCCAGTCCCGGTACTACGGAAACCTATTTCTACCTGGTTCAGGAATACATTGACGGCGAGGATTTAGAGCAGGAACTCCGACGGCGGGGGGCATTTTCTGAGGCAGAGGTTCTGGAAGTCCTGAAGTCCATGCTGGAGGTTCTCAGTTTTGTCCATGAGGGCAATACGATTCACCGGGATATCAAACCGTCCAACATCATGCGGAGTCGCAAAGGTCGGCTGTATCTCCTCGACTTTGGAGCCATTAAGGTAGCCGCTGCCAGTCCTGCCAACCCTGGCCAAAAAGCTTCAACCAGTATTTTTTCGCCCGGTTATGCGCCACCGGAACAGATGGCAGGGGGCGAGGTCTTTTTCTCAACGGACTTATATTCCCTAGCCGTCACGTGCTTGGAATTGTTGACGGGGAAGCCCCCCACCGCGCTCTACGACGCCAGCACCAATTCTTGGCAATGGCAGTCCTATGTCAGCATCAGTGAACCTTTGGTGGCGATTTTGCGCAAGATGTTGCAACATTCTCCCAGCGATCGCTACTGGTCTGCGGCGGAGGTTCTGTTAGCCCTAGAACCCCGGCAAAAACCGTCCCAGGTGATGCCCCCGCCCCCGATGCCAGCGACCCCCTCGACTACGGCTCTCCAAACCCCCCCGCCCCCTGCTCCCGCTCCGGCTCCATCTCGATCGCCCGTAGCCCAGAAATCGGCTGCTCAATCAACGCCAGCGATCGTGCCCAGTGCTCCGTCTCGATCGATCTTGGCAATTTTGGGGAGTGCGGCATTTACGGGCTTTGAGGGTGGGTTGTTGGCGATCGTGCTCTATCGGTTGCCGTTACCGATTCCGTTGGAAGCACGGGCGATCGTTTGGCTAGCATTAGCACTAATTTTGGTCTTTCTGCAATATCGCCGCACGATCGAGAAAGTTGATTTGGTAATTATTGCGGCATTGACGGGAGGCTTAGTTTGGTGGTTTTTGCGTCCAGTTTTGGTGTACTGGATGGGGGCGTTGCTATTGGCAGGGGGCTGCCTGATTGTGACGATTATCTTTTTGCTGATCTATCGTTTGATGTCTGTTTTCTTTTAAAGCCCTAGCGTTTGAAATTTTTTTTGGGAGGGTCATTCCTGGGCAGCTATTCCCGTTTGCATTGATTCTGAATAATTGCCGAATTGTAGATGACTGCTGGATTGCAGAGGTCTAAAGTAATGGGGCGACGGTTAAAACGAATGCAGGATGCGATCGAACCATCCTGGTAAGATCAAATGCATTCTGGAACCCGTGCAAACCGCCTGAATGAGATTCAGCATCCGTTGTTTCGCAAGCATCAGGTGTCTTGCATAGGTTTCTGCATCACTGAACTAGCCAACCCTTGGCTTGCCTGTTGACCCCAAACCCAAACCCTATGCAACTTCAAGACCGACCCAATACATCCCAAAATCCTTTAACAATCGCGATCGCGGCCAGCCAGAATTATTTACTCTCCCTGCAAACTTCGGAGGGCTACTGGTGGGCGCTTTTGGAATCCAACGTCACCATTACCGCAGAAGCGGTTCTATTGCATAAAATTTGGGGCACCGATCGGACCCGTCCCATGGATAAGGTAGAAACCTACCTGCGCAATCACCAGCGGGAATCCGGTGGCTGGGAACTGTATTACGGCGATGGGGGCGATCTGAGCACTTCGGTGGAAGCGTATATGGCGCTGAAGCTATTGGGTGTCTCAACCGAGGATCCCGCCATGGTCAAAGCCCGACGGTTTATTCTGTCCAAGGGCGGCGTGACGAAGACGCGGATTTTCACCAAAATGCACTTGGCGCTGATCGGCTGCTATGACTGGCGGGGATTACCTTCGATTCCGCCTTGGATCATGCTGCTGCCAACGGAAGTTTCGCCCTTCACGATCTATGAAATGTCCAGTTGGGCGCGGGGCAGTACAGTGCCGTTGCTGATTGTGTTTGACCAAAAGCCCGTATGGTTGGTGCAACCTGCGATTACCCTAGATGAACTTTACGTGGAAGGCGTGACGCGAGCCAAGTTTGAACTGCCCACCCAGGGTGATTGGACGGATGTGTTTGTCTGGGCCGACCAAGCCTTTAAGGTGGCTGAGGAATTGAATTTGGTACCCTTCCGTAATGAAGGACTGAAGGCGGCGGAGCAATGGATTCTGGAACGGCAGGAAGCCACGGGAGATTGGGGCGGCATTATTCCCGCGATGTTGAATTCGCTCCTAGCATTAAAAGCTTTAAATTACGCGGCGAGTGACCCGATCGTGGTACGGGGGTTGGCAGCAGTCGATCGCTTTGCGGTGGAAACGGAGGAGGAATACTGGGTGCAGCCCTGCGTGTCTCCGGTGTGGGATACGGCGTTGGTCATGCGATCGCTGGTGGATTCTGGGCTGGCGGCGGATCATCCTGCGCTGCAAAAGGGATCCCAGTGGTTATTGGATAAACAGATTTTGGATTATGGCGATTGGGGGGTAAAGAATCGCAAGGGCATGCCGGGGGGATGGGCCTTTGAATTTGAAAATCGCTTTTATCCCGACGTGGATGATACCGCTGTGGTAGTCATGGCGTTATTGCAGGTGAGAATGCAGGATGAAGCATTGAAGCAACAGGCGGTGAAACGGGCGGTGGATTGGGTTGCAACAATGCAATGCAAACCCGGTGGTTGGGCGGCCTTTGATTTAGACAACGATCAAGATTGGCTGAATTTAGTGCCCTATGGGGATTTGAAGGCGATGATTGATCCCAATACGGCGGATGTGACGGCGCGGGTGTTGGAGATGATGGGCAACCTTCAGACGCAGATGCCGGGAATTGCCCTACAAACCCTATTGAGTGAGCCGCAAATTCAACGCGGGTTAGATTACCTAATCCAGGAGCAGGAACCGGAAGGCTGTTGGTACGGACGTTGGGGGGTGAATTACATCTACGGTACGTCGGGGGTGTTGGCGGCGTTGGCAACGATCGCGCCGACCCGCTATCGATCGGCGATGACGCGCGGGGTCCAGTGGCTGGTGAGCTGCCAGAATGCCGATGGCGGCTGGGGCGAAACCTGCGAAAGCTATAAAAACCGCAATTTAATGGGGCAGGGGGACAGCACTGCTTCGCAAACGGCTTGGGCGCTGATCGGTCTATTGGCGGCGGGGGAAGCGACGCAGAACTTTGCGACAGAGGCGATCGAACGGGGGGTGCAGTACCTGCTGGCGACCCAGGGGGCCAATGGTGCCTGGGAGGAAGTTTGGTTTACGGGAACGGGATTTCCGCAGCATTTCTATTTGAAATATCACCTGTATTACCAACATTTCCCGCTGACGGCATTGGGTCGCTATTACGCTTGGCAACAGAAGCAAGCGCTGTTGTAGCCCGGATTGGCTGACAGAACTGAATCCGCCCTCACCCCAACCCCTCTCCCAGAGCGGGAGAGGGGCTTTTGAGCCAACACTTTTGTTCAAAGTTCTTTTGCCCTTTATGGATTTTTGGTAGATGAGGACTTCGATCGGGTTAAATACCCTTGTCCTTCCTGCCATGCTTGGATGAAATGACCTTGCATTAAATGGGCGATCGCGTTTAATCCATGGAGTTCGGGGAGTTGGTTATTGAGTTGCAATGCAGGTTGCAGAATTGATTGGGCGGCTTTGCCCCGGAAGTCGTAGAGATTGACGAAGGCGAGATAGGCGTAGGCATTGGGATTGGTGCTGTCTAGTTCAACCACCCGTTGCATGGCCGCGATCGCGTCTTTAACATCTCGTTGCAACACTTGGGTTAATCCGTAGGTGTAGGCGAGTTGGGTATTTTTGGATTCCTGTTGCAATCGGTAGGCAATCAGTTTTTCGGATTGCTTGAGGTAATCCTGGGTAGCATCGTAGAGATTGAGTTGGCCCACTTGATTGAAAACTTTATCAATGCCTTGCAAGCCCTTGGGAAGCTGGGTAGAAGCGAGGCGCAATTGCGTTAAGGGATCGAGTTCGGGGGCGGGCGTGGGACTGGCCGTAGGACTAACGGTGATTTTGACGGTGGGAAGGGCGATCGGTTGGCTGACGAGGGTGGCGCGATCGAGGTAGATGGCTTCTAAAACGTAGGTGCCGCTGGCGTTGGCGGGGGGAAGCATGGCCAGGGTTTCTGTGACTTGCACGAGGGCGTCGGGAGCTAGGGTGGAGGATTGCAGGCGGCCTAGGCCGATACCGTGGTCGTGGAGCCAGCGATCGGCAGAGAGGGTGGGAGGGTGGGAGGGTGTGGGTTGTTTTTGATTCTCTGAGTTATTGCTATTAGTGTTATCTGTTGGGTTTTCAGATTTGTTACTTTTTATGATCGGTTTGGGGTCTTCGATGCGTTTCCACGTTAAGGCGACGAGGCCCGATCGGAGTTTTTCCCAGGGGCCGACCCATTGGTATTCTACGGGGACGGGTTGGTTGGGGGGGACGATCGCGGGGGTGGTGACTTTGGTGAGTTGGATGGGGTTGGTTGGAGGTTGGAGGGTTGGAGGGTTGGAGGGTTGGAGGGGGGTGAGGGCGATCGTGGGTTTGCTGCGGTGGTAGAGGCGGAGGTTGCTGCCGTCGGGCATGGCCCAGGCTTGGACGACTTGGAAGGTGGGGGTGGCGTTGGCGGTGGCGTTGGGTTGCTCAATTTGTTGCATCAAGCTGGAGAGGGCTTCGGGTTTGCGGATTGCGCCTTGGTTTCCGGTTTTGGTGACGTACCAATCGAGCGATCGGCTGTCTTGCCAGACTTGTTTGGGGTTTGCGCCGACTTGTCGCCCGTAGACTTGGAAGTTTTGCAGGGTGCCGAAGTAGTTGAGGTTGTGTTGGTTGAATTCTGGGAGGGAGGGCAGGACGCCGATCGTGTGGCGCAGGTGGGGTGCCGTTTGCAGGACGGTGTTGATCACGTCTTGCTGGTGCCAATTTTTGCGGCCTAGGTCAGTGTTGATGCTTGCCATACCGGGGACGATCGGGAAGAGGTTCGTCAGCATGAGGCCGGTCATGAGGGCGATGGTGCCCCAGCGGAATTCCCACAGGTAGCGGGGAAAGATGACGAGGCCTTGGGCGAGGAGGAGGGCGACGATCGGCAGGGCGGGGGTGAAGTAACGCAGGTCTTTATTGACGTTGAGGGAGCAGAGCAGGTAAGCACCACCGATGAAAATCAGGAGCCAACGGGTCGATCGCCACCATTGTTGGTAGCGTTGCTGGCGGATGCTTTTGTCTAGGATGTCTTGGGAGGTGCTGGGGACGAGGGTAACGACTCGTTTGCTGTAGAAAACCAGTCCGGCAATTGCGACGAGGAGGAGGGGATAGGTGACGTGGGCGGGGAGGAGTTGGAGGTAGTAAGTCCAGGCGGCGATCGTGTTGAGGGGGGGATCGCCTTCTGCGATTGCGGAGGCCACGGTGGCGCGTTCGCCGGAGGTGAGGATGATCAGCCAGTTGGTGCGATACCAGGGATAGGCAACCCAAACGGTAAAGATCAGACCGAGAATCAGTTGCAGCAATGCAATCCAGTGGCGTTTGACAATGGTAACGATAAGGGCATAGAGAATGGGGGTGAAGAGGAAGAGGGCAACGGTTTGTTTGGTCATGAAGGCGAGGCCGAGGGCGATGCCAAATCCGATCGCTTTGGCCCAGGGGGAGGTGAGGCTACGGTGGAGGGTTTGTTGGAGGAAGGGCGGGATTTGTGCCCATTGGATGGTGGGGAGGGGGAGGCGTTTTTGGGTTTTGGTGGTTTCTAGGAATTGGCGGAGGTTTCTGATCAGGGCGATCGCGTCTTCGGTGGTGGAAGGGGTGGGTGGGTCGGTGGGTGGGGGCGTGGGTTTGGGTTCGGCGGCTGTCCACCCGGATGTCCACCAGAGGGTGAGGGTGAACATTGTTAAGGTGGTCATGGCGATGATCGGGTGATCGATCATGTAGTTGAGTCGGTGGGGATATAGTCCGGGGAATAGGAGGGTGATTGCTGCGGCCCACAGTCCGACTTCGCTGGTGAAGAGGGTGGTGCCAATGCCGTAGACGGACAGAATGAGAATGCCGCTGAAGAGGAGGTTAACGAGGGTGGAGGCGGCGATGCTGGTGCCGAAGAGGTTGAGGAAGGGGACGGTGCTGATGTAGACGAGGGGGGGGATTTTGGAGGAGAGGAGCCAGAGGCTAGTCCACCAGGCGGAGTCGAACCAGTCGGGGGTTTGCAGGGCTTTCCAGTAGTTCATGGCTCCGGTGAGGTAGTCGGCCTGATCCCACTCTGGAACGGGTTGCAGGTTGCTAATCCAAGCCCGATCGACGATCGCGCTCAGTGCCCAAATGCTGAAGAGTATGGCTGTTTGTTTTATCCACCGCTGCTGAATCACGCTTTCGCCCCAGGAACCACGATCACCCCCTAACTTATACCACTTTGGGGATTTTGGGTGAGGGGAAAAGGGTGAGGGAGGAGGGGAGGCGAAATTATGCTGACAGAAATGAATCTTGAGCTATCCCAGTAGACGTTTGAGTCGTTTGTAGACTTCATCGTCATTGCGTTTGCCAACTAAGATAATGAGAACTAAGTCTTCATCCGGGAGATAACGGTAGACAATTCGATACTCTCCAACATCAACACGATAATGGTTGTCGTAGCCAATCATCGCTTTACTATCGTTAGGAAGCGGATCAAGATTGAGTGAAAATATTTTTTTGGCGATTTGGGCTGCAACTTTAGGTTGTAAGCCTTTGAGAAAGGCTAAAACTTGCCCCAATCCGTCTAATTTCGGCATTATTAATGATGAATCTGATTACTTATGAATCTGAGGCTGAGTCTAAGGCCGCTAAACGCGCAATTTCTTGGGTGAAGGCTTCTACGCCGACTGTTGATGAGTTTTTTAGGGCGTTTTCTGCTTGTTGCTGCCAAGCGGCGTCTTGGATCTGATCGAGTTGTTGCAAGAGGGCTAGGACTTCATGCCAAGCTTCGATCGGTAAAACAACATCGGTGGGTAAACCACTGGCATTGGTGAGATAGCGAGCGTTTTGGAGAGCTTCTGGAAGAGTCACGGGGATATAGGGGATTGATGCTGTTGTTTGACTCATTATAGCGCTAGGGATTTTGGGGTGGGGCTAGGTTTGGGTGGGTGGTTTGGCTTTTTTGCGGGTTTTGCTGGGTTTTGGGGTGGCGTTGGCGCGTTCTGTGCGGATGCGCTCTAGGAGGACGCTGGCGGGTTCGTCGGTGGGGTCTTGGGGGACGAGTTCGCCCCGAAAGGCTTTGGAAAGGATTGCGCGATCGCTTGGATTGGTAGGATTGGCTAGAGCTAGCGTTGGATGAGTTGATTTTGGGCTTTTGCCGCAGCAATGGCATTGCGGTTAGCTGTAAAAACAGTGATGCCAGAAGCGGTTATGAAATCAATATCATCGGTAATCACTTGATTGATTCCGGTTTTGGTTGCAGTAGTGAGCATGAGACTGTCATAGCTATCTAGTTCTTGGATTGTGAGGTTCCCGATCGTTTGGGCGGTTGTGGGTTGATCGACCAAGGTTTCCAGGCAAGTTCCAGAAGTCTCGATGAGTCCCCAAGCGGCTTCGATTTCTGGAATGACCTGCTGCTGTCGTTCTTGCGGGGATCCATGACGATATTCTTTGAGGGAAAAATCTTCAGGACGTCGTTGATGGGTGGCGCAGAAAATTTGCCATTCGCTTCGTTCGATGAGGCTGCTAAGTTCGGCGATCGACAGTCCTGACCAAAAGATTTGGCTTTGGGCTTGCAGGGCTGCTTTGATGTAGGTTGGGTAGTGTTGGGTTTGATAGGATTTTGGCGGTTTTGGGCTGAGTTTGGCGCGGGTGTAGGTGAGCCAGTACCAAACGTTGGTGTCTACTAAAAACCGATCGCCGGGTTGGGGCTGATCGGTGATGAGGTTGATGACTTTGGCACGGACGATCGGTTGATAGGAGGCCATTTGCGTTCTATGCGGTCAGGGCTTGTTCATCAAGGACGCGATCGATGGCGTCGCGGAGGGTGGGGTTATTTTGGTAGGCTTTGGCGTTTTCGATGACGCGCTTGAGGGTGTTTTGGCCTGCGGGGGCGAGGTTGATGGGGTGGAGGTGGGTGTTGAGTTGTTCGGCGGAGAATTCGCTGACGAGGCGTCCGATCGCGGCGTTGAAGAAGGGGGAGGCGAAAATGGTGACGTTGCTGAAGTCGAGGGTGATATCGGTGCCCTGGGCGATGAGGGGGGACAGGATATCGTGGAGTTTTTCACCGTCTTCTAGGGTGATGCCATAGTTGCCAATTAGCTGTGAAACGAGGATGGTTGTGGGTTCCATGACGATTTTTCTCCGGGGTAAATAATGGGGTGGGGTTAGTCGTCAGTTTGATGGCGGATGGATATTTTCTAATTGTGCCTTGTAATGGGGGGATTTGACCTGGGTTAGAAGCTGGATTAGGGTTTGGCTTTTTTGCGGGTTTTGCTGGGTTTGGGGGTGGCGTTGGCGCGTTCTGTGCGGATGCGCTCTAGGAGGACGCTGGCGGGTTCGTCGGTGGGGTCTTGGGGGACGAGTTCGCCCCGGAAGGCTTTGGAAAGGATCGCGCGATCGAGTTGAATAAGTTGTTCTTGCACCCCTAAATCTTGAATAGATTGAATATAATCCATCTGAGATTTAATTCGCTGTACAATTTCTCTCTGCTCTTTTATAGAAAAAACAGGAATCGGAGTTTCCATCACAACCTTCTGATTTATTTTCGGCATATTACCAGCAGTTCCGGTTGCATTATTTTTAAAATATTCTCTTGTGTATTTACTGGCCAGCATATAGTTCAAAAACTCAGGAGAAATAATATCTGACCTTACCTGAATTTTCATGGTCAAATCAGGATAAATAAATTCTTTTGGTTGCCCTGTGTATATAGCCGATATACCTACATACTCAAGAGTATTACTCCGCTGTATCAGTATGTCGCCTGGATATAGCCAGAGATGAGAATCTTCCGGAACCTCGCAATCCAGGTATTTAAAGTACTCAGATCGAAACTCACCGGATGTTGTTGCACTTAAGCTAAATGACTTAACAGGAGTAGGATAATCTACTGCTTTTAAAGACAATCCATTTCTAGGTTTTCCAAGAATAATATCTCCCAACTGTATAGTTTTGCATGGTTCAACGTCTGGGTTTTGTTCGCGCCAGTCGGCGGTGAGATCCCCTCGGAAGGCAGCCGCTAGGACGGATTGACGGAACCGATCGCACAACTCAGGAATGACCTCTAGGGCTTCTCGCGCTTTTTGGGTCTTCGATCGAAGTTCCTCAATCTTGGCAACAATCCGTTTTTGTTCGTTGAGTGGGGGTAGAGGAATAGCAATAGAATTAAGGTTTTTCTGATTTAACTTTGGCTGTGCTGACCCAGAAATATAGAACCGTAAATCAGAATAGTTAATGTAGTTTCGCAGATACAAGCTAAGAATTAATGTATCAACAACTTGGACCACATGGGCATGATTATTTACCCAGAACTTACCCTTTGCTTCAAAAGCAATCGGCGTAGATCGGCTAAGGAGGTTAGCTCCATCCTCAGCTATTAGTAGATATTCGCCGTCAAATAAGTATTCATCAACATAATCAATAATGCCAGAGGCTCCATAGTAAGGAAATTCTCCTTGCCTAGATTCACGCTCTTTACTACTTACTGGAACTCTTTGACCATCATAATTAATAGTGACATCCTCAAATTTAGTCCACTCCCAACCTTCGGGTAAATTCAGTATTTCATTCAGCATCATCTTGTAGCTTTCGCCATAACAGTCAGTTTAATTATCGCAATATAATGTTCTAGCAACTTCAGTAATCACAGTCTTAAACGGCGGCAATCCCTCCTGAATCGTTGCCCAAACCACATTAACATCAATTCCCCAGTATTCATGAACCAAAATATCCCGCATTCCAGCCACTGCCTTCCAAGGAATCTCAGGATATTGCTCACGAATATCAACTGGAATCTTCTTAACCGCTTCTCCAATGATCTCGATCGACTTGACAACAGCTAGAACCTTCTCCCGGTTGGCTTGAAATGCCTCCAAATCAACACCCGCTGTAAAGGTTTCAATCTCCGCGATCGTCTCCAAAATATCTTGCAAAAACTCCGATAGCGATCGCTCAGTCATAGATAAATCACTTCCGACAACACCCGATCGCGAATCCGAGCCTTGAGTCCATTCTTCGTCACCACATCCACCCTCAACCCAATCAACTCACTCAAATAATCCCGTAACTCCACCACCCCAAACAACGTCGGAGCCTGCTCATAATCCACCAGCACATCCACATCACTCCGATCGGTCTGTTCCCCCCGCGCATAGGAACCAAACACCCCCACCTGAGTAATCCGATACCGCTCCCGCAGCAGCCCCTTACTCTCCCCCAAAATCCGCTTAATCTCTTCCAGTGTCTTCATTCCAACCCTCGATCGGTCATTTCTTGTTCAATCTCCGTCAGACTCAACAACCCTTCCCCCGACTCAACAATCTTCGCCCGCAGGTCACGTAACCGCTTTCCCAACGCAGGCTTAGCCTCCTCCTCCATTTGTTGAAGCGTTTCTAGATCCTGCATCAACTCCGCCTCATCATAATTTAGGCAAACTCCGCGATCGTGCAAAAACGTCTCTACTGCCCACCGCGACCCCAATCCCAAAAGCTCACCTAACTTACCCAAACTAATCTCCCCCTGTCGGTAGCGATGGATTAGCTGGTGTTCCCACCGCTGTTGTTCCTGCGGTGCTCTTTCCAACTCCCCCTCCCAAGCTCCAAACGTACTCAAAAACTCCGAAGACCATTTTCGCTCAGTCCCGTGAGTGCGCTGTACCAACACCTCCGCAAACCGCAACAACTCCTGCTGCTCACCGAGCGGCAACGATCGAACCTTCTGTAAAATCGCTTCTTCCAGAGTCATTGCTTTACTCCCCCTTATCCGCGATCGATAATCTCATTCTACGCCCCATCCTCCACTGACCTAGTTAAAACTCCGAGTCTCCTAAAATCAGAATCATTAAACAGTTGCTCAATCTCCAAGCCTGCTCAAAAGCTGAACGGGGTAAAACACGCTTTCCAACCAAAGGATCATAAACAGTTACATTTTCTGCATCCGCATCCACAACCACGACGGCATGGCTAGTTCTGACACCGTCAATGGGTAAAAGATTGACATACACGATCGGGTATCTTCCCTGTGCAAGCTCAACATCTAGCCCCTCGACTGATACGTTACATTTCATCGAGTTAGGAAATCCCAATCTGCGAACCGCTTCCACAGCGCGAAATGCTTCCGTTCCCAAAGCAGTACAATCGCATAACTCTCGTAGGGCTGCTTCATCCAGATCTACCCCAAACCCCGCAAGCACCATTCTCAAACAAGCTGGAACGCAAGAGAAGGGCGTTTCTTGCCTATAAAAAGGCAGATTCAATCTCATGGGATCGCTCCTCGTACAACTTCAGCCCGTGCGATCGCATGACATCGGGCGAAGTTGCAGAAATCATTCCCGCCGAAAATGCACTAACCAACACTTCACCCACCTGTCCCACCTCACCGATAATCGGATAAGTCAGCACAACGGGCACGTACCAAATATCACCAGCCGCAATCATCCTTGGCTCCGCTGCCATAAAGCGATCCGGCAAAACTTCTAGCAACCAACCATTCACCACCGATTCAGCGATCGCCGCAGTCACAGGAGGCTCCTGCGTTGGACTCGCTTCCAACTGCCATCCATCCATCAAGCCAAGCATGGCCTCCAGTTGTCCTGGATTTAGCGTTTTCAGCTTCTCGCTGGCATGTTCAATCTTAGTTGCCTCTACTTTTGCCATAACTCAGAAAAGGGTGCTCAATGAATAGGACAGATTAGCTCCATTTTAGCGATCCCAAATACTCCGACTCACTCACCCCAGTCGTAAACTGCTGAATTTCCCGAATCGCCTGTGCCATATCCCACACCGATGCAATATCCCGCTCCCACTCATCCATAAATCACCCGATGCGTCTTCAGAATATTCGATCGCCGATAGGGATTCTCTAGAAGCCGCTTCTGCACCACATCCACCCGTCGCCCGAACAACTCCGACAACGCCCCATTCAACTCCTGCCAGCTTTGCCATGTGACTCGGTGTTCTGGCCCAAACTCCACCAACACATCCACATCACTCGGTGCATCCCCCGCCACCCGAAAATCCTCTCGCAACACTGACCCAAACAGCCCCATCTCCACAATCCCAAAACGCTCACACAGCCGCGCGATCGTTGATCGATCGACCCCCAGCCGTTCCCGTAAAATTTCATCCACCGACGCAGTTAAAGCAACCTGCGCTAAAGCAACCTGTTCCATCATCCACCTCCTAACCAACCCATCCTAATTTTAAATCCCTCGCCTAATCCTCCAACAACCCCATCAGTCCCTCCATCTCCTGCGTCGCCACCCGCAACCGCTCCAAAATCTCCAGCGCGATCGTCTCCGGCTCCGGCAAATCCTCCCCCGACTGCAAACTCTCATCCCGCAGCCAAGAAATATCCAAATTCTCCCCCCGCTTGCCAATCTCCTCCCGCGAAAAACAGCGAAACCGCCCCGTCTCCCCCAGATCAACCCGAGGCGATCGGCCATTGGCATCCGCCCCATAGCACGCCTCAAACTCCGCAAAATGCCCCCGCGTCAACGGCGTCCGCTTACCAAACGTCGGCATATTCGTCCGCATATCGTAAATCCAAACCCGCTCCGTATTTCCCTTCTCCGTCAGCCCCCGCTGGAAAAACAACACATTCGTCTTCACCCCCTGCGCATAAAAAATCCCCGTCGGCAACCGCAAAATCGTATGCAAATTGCACTTATCCATCAGATCCGCCCGAATCGCCTTACCCTGCCCATCCTCAAACAGCACATTATCCGGCAACACCACCGCCGCCCGTCCCCCCGGCACCAGCCCCCGGTAGATATGCTGCAAAAACGCCAACTGCTTATTCGATGTCGCATAGGTAAAATCATCCCGCGACGGCAACCCACCCCCCTTCTTCGTGCCAAAGGGCGGATTCGTCAAAATCAGATTCGCCTTGCGCAACCGCTGCCCATCGATCGCCAACGTATCCCCCAGGATCACCCCCTCCTCAATTCCATGCAGCATCAAATTCATCAACAGCAAACGATGGGCATCCTGCACCAACTCAATGCCATACAACGCCTTCTGCCGCTGAAACGCCTGCTCATCATCACCCAACTCAAATAAATCCCCTGTCCGCTGCTTAATGTATTGATGGGCCGCAATCAAAAATCCCCCCGTCCCCGCCGCCGGGTCCTGCACCAACTCCCCCGGCTGCGGCTGCATCAGCGCCACCATACAATCAATCAACGGCCTCGGCGTAAAATACTGCCCCGCTCCCGACTTCTTCTCACTGGCATTCTTCTCCAGCAACCCCTCATAGAGATCGCCCAGCCCCTCCTCCTTCGCCGAATACCAATCCAACTCATCCAAACTCTGCACCAGCTTCTTGAGGATGCGCGGTTGTTTCAGCGCCGTCTGAGCATTGGCAAAAATCGCCTGCACCCGTGGAGAAGCCTCCTTTGAACCCAAATGCAACAACGCCGATCGGTAGAACTCCAATTGCTCAATCCCATCCCGACTGACCAGATCCCCCCAGCGATAGCCCTCCGGTAACTGTGCTTCCTGCTCCGTCTCCTGCATCATCTTGAGAAACAGTAAATACGTCAGTTCCGTAACATATTGCAGATAGGTAATGCCATCATCCCGCAACACATGGCAGAGATTCCAAAGCTTTTGCACAATATCCGTCGTTGCAGTCATAACTCAAACCAATTCTCAACGTGAAAATCATCGCGATCGGCATCATCCGCTGTATTGTTCGTGACCAGGACGAGGATGCAGCGGCTCCGATAGACTAGTCGTATCCAGTATTCCTATTCAACGAGTGTAGATCCGTCACAGCCCAACCTCTCGCCCCACCGACCGATCGCGAACTTCGTGGAACACCTCATCCGGGGCAATGTCCAGATCTGCGATCGCCAGCCGTTCTCGAAACGCCCCCAGAGCCTGCCCAAATGTCCCCTTTTGCTCCACCCCGCGATCGTCAGTGTCCTCCGCCAACACCACAGCTACCCGCTTGCCCCTTCGCGTCAGTTCGATCGGCTGCCCTGCCTCTACCGGCTGCACCCACTGGGCTAACGGGTCACGGGCTTGAGCAATGGAATATTGTGGTGAAGAATCAGACATCGCTTGCAAATGGCTATCTAGATGGCTATCTTAATTATAGAAGCAACCCATCACAAGCTCCGTTTATAAGGTTATGCCAAGTCAACTTGTGATTAAAACAATAACGATCCCCCTAAATCCCCCTTAAAAAGGGGGACTTTAAGAGAATTTGACTGAATTCCCCCCTTTTTAAGGGGGGCTAGCGATTATCTTGAAAGTCAAGTAGGTTGGGGCAGAACTTGCCCTGGATTAGCTATGGCCGCAGGGTTCCAGAAGGTTCCCTGCTTGACCATGGCATTGAGA
>NZ_JBLZFX010000075.1:0-29284 GCF_050753345.1 Alkalinema pantanalense CENA528
CCCTTGCCTTAAGCTAGTGGTTTCGTCACTCGGACTGCATGCAGTCATTTGGACGTTGGTTCCACCACAGGGGACTTTCACCCCATCAGATCACGCCCATGCTGGGCGTACACAACAGTGGAGCGGACGGTAGAAAGTCTTCGCGCTTCGTTCTAGGTTACTCGCCGCCGCTCACTTTAGCCGTTATGCTGACTGCCCAGAGAGAAAAAAGCTCTTCCAGTCTCTGTCTTTCCAGCATTTCAGTTCACGTTTCAGAATTGTGGTTATTACGATCGCTCCCATAATCGCATCATCAATGTCATTCGAGACTCGGCGCGGACTGATCGATCGAGGCTTTCGCAACATTGATCCGTTCGTTTTACCAGAATTCGATCTGTCGAGGTTCTAGCAAAAGTTACTGGCTCATTTGCCCAGGAACCCGTCCACGGAAGCAGAAATAGTGGTCATTGAGAGCGATCGTGTAGTTTCTCCCTCATTCGTGTGATGCAGAGTTCGATCTATCTTTCAGGTTGTTTCGTGGGCAGTCTATTTTGAGGCGAAAAACTTAGACAGATTGCATCATCGGCCTAGCTAACCGATCGTCGATCTCGCCAACCCATCACAACGACGATCGAACCACAGACTTCTCCTCTGCGTTAGTGAACAGTACCCAGGCACTCGGTTTACCTAAAGTTTTCACCTTGATCAACACCAGTTGCGTCATTTTCCCAGCGGGTAACTTCGGCACCATATCCGCCTCCACCAACAGATAGAGCCATTGATCGGAGCGATCGGGCGTTTGTAACTTCTGGATCAGTGTCGGCCAATCCGCAGGCCCCACCTGCCGTTCACTATAGAAATTCAGCGAAGGTCGATGGGCAAAATAGGACCTGTAAATGATCGATCGGGTGTACGAGTTGGAATCATCTGGGCGATCGGCTAATCAGCTAATCCCAGCACCTGTCGTGCCTTATCCACCACCTCATCCGGATCAAACGGCTTCGTCATATACAAATCCGCCCCCACCTCATTTCCCTGCTGCTTATCAAACTCCTGTCCCTTCGCCGTCAACATAATGACGTAAACCTCTGCCAAGCTCAGTTCCCGCTTTACCCGACGGCACACGTCAAATCCATTCAGCAACGGCATCATCACATCCAAAAACACCAACTGTGGTAACTCCGCCTGAATCGTCTCCAGCGCTTCCTGCCCGTTGCAAGCCGTCAAAAGCTCTACATCATCATCTTCTAACTCCTCCAGCGTTTGCTCCAACAGCAGCCGGATATGGGGCTCATCATCCACAATCAGAACTTTTTTAGACATTGTTGTAGACATTGGTTTAGAAATTTCCTTGCGATTTAACTTTGTGCAGTTCTTACGATTGAAAAGACAGATCTTTCTAGTTGCCAGTTTCCTTAAATATCATAAATAACCTCCATCACATCCACTGCATTCCGTTTCCCCTTCACCGTTAACTGACCCATTTCCTTAAACTCAAAACGATCGCGGGTGGCTTCATAGATACTGCGACTGACGAGAATTTGTCCGCCCTTGGCCAACGATTGTAACCGCGATGCCGTATTGACCTGATCTCCGATCGCCGTGTAGTCCATGTGCTGCGGTGACCCGATATTCCCCACAATCACCGACCCGGAACTAATGCCAATTCCCGTGTGGAAATGCTCGCGAATCCAAGTCACTGGATGGGATTGAATACACCGCTGCATGGCGATCGCCGCTTCGATCGCCCGCACCTCGCTATTTTCGGGAAACGACGGTGCCCCAAACAACGCCACAATCATATCGCCCACGAACTTATTGACCGTGCCTTGGTGATGGAAAATCACATCCACCATGTGGGTAAAGTATTCATTCAAGTGATTCACGATCGTTTCCGGCGGCAATTCCTCACACTGACTGGTGAAATTGCGAATATCAGAAAACAAAATCGAAATATTCTTGCGCACGGGTGCCAGGGAAATCTCCCCCTGGGAATCCAAAATCGCCTGCACCAATTGCGTTGGTACATAGCGTTCCAAATTACTCTTAATTCGGGCTTCCTGGATCTTATTTGTATGCAACAAAGCATTCTCGATCGCCGCTGCCGCCTGGGATGCCAACGCATTGACTAACTTCAAATCTGCCGCCGTGTAGGTAATTGGCGTTTCACTGCCCAAACACAGCAACCCGATCGCCTGATCCTGTCGTTTCAAGGGAGCCACCACCAAGGAACTAAAACAGGTTTCACAGCCATCCGCCCGATCGTCCTGGGCCACATCGTTAATAATTTCGCCATTGCGCGTGTGCAGCACCTTCCCCAGAATCCCACGGTAGGGCTGCATGGCAAACTTCAACAGGCCAAAGGTCGCGATCGTTTCCACCTGCTGCGACTCCGGATGCACCAAAATCACCGCGCCACTGCTGCCAGGGATCAACCGCTGCGCCTCCTCCAGCACCACCTCCGCCACCTTCGGCAACTCCAAATTCGCACTGATCTTGTCCGACAGATCGTACAACAGCGTAATTTCTTTATAGCGATCGAGGGTTTCCTGGGCTAGGGTGCGTTTTTCCAGTTCCTTGCCTGCGAGATAGTTGAGCAAATTCGCGATCGCCTGCGCCGCCGCATCTCCCTTGACCCAGCCGATCGGCTGTCCCTCAACCATCACCGGATAATCCTGACTGAGCGTAGAACCCAACTCTCCCAACAACACCGTCCCCGCTGCATCACAAATCGCGATCGGCATCGGCACGATCGCCAACATTTGATGAACCAGTGCGATCGTATCTTTTTTGGACAGGAGACGTTTAAGATTCAGAGGCAGCATGGTGGGTATCCGCAATCAACAGCAGGAGAATGTTTTCAAGGCCCTTTTCCAGTTTCAGCGCCTGCACCGCCGTGGAATGATGCCAAAACTGGGCATTGGCAATCACCATATCCGGCTGCGTGGTCGCCGTTTTTTCCAGCAGTTCCGCATCGTTGATGGCTTCCACGACGGTGAATCCCTTGGTTTTCAGCACTTCCACCAACGTTTTCACCGTATGCTCGTTTTCATCCACCACCAACACCTTGCGGTGCGACGTGCCCTGGGAAATCAGAGACTCGACCTCCTGTAGTAATAATTCCGCGTTAATCGGCTTCGTCAGGCAACGATCGCCCAATCGTTTGGCTCGTTCTTCATCCGCCAGAATGGACAGGATGACCAACGGAATCCCCATCGTTTCCGGATCATTCTTCAACACCGCTGCGGTATCAAATCCGTTCATATCCGGCATCATCAGATCCAGAATAATCAGATCAGGCCGATGGGCTTTGACCTGTTGTACCGCCCTGCGCCCGTCCTCCGCTTCAATGACTTGATAGCCTTCCGCTTCAAACTGTTGCCGCAAGAGTTGCCGAATCGGGGCTTCATCATCCACAACGAGGATGCTTTTTTGCGATCGGGCCTCGATGGGTTGCATTTGCACTTGTGCTTTCAGTTGTTGCACCAGCGTTTTCAGATCCATTTCCCGCACGTGGGTGGGTGTATTAACGGAAATCGGCAGGGTAAAGGCAAAGGTGCTGCCTTGGCCCACAGCACTTTCCACCCAAATCGTGCCGCCGTGGTGTTCCACAATTTGCTTACAGATTGGCAACCCTAAGCCCGTCCCCTTGGGTTTATCCGTCAGCGTATTGCCCACCTGCTTGAATTTTTCAAACACAAAGGGTTGGTCTTCCGGCGCAATGCCGCTGCCCGTGTCAATAATCCGAACGATAATCCCATCGCCTTGGCGCGTGACTTCGCAGGTGACGGAACCCTGATCCGTAAACTTGACCGCGTTGGACAGCAGATTAATCACCACTTGAATTAAGCGATCGCGATCGCCCAAAATCCTCGGTAGATTAGGTTCAATCACCGATAGCACTTCCAGTTGTTTCGCTTGAAAGAGCGCATCGGTTGCCGCTAAGGCGCGATCGACAATTTCTTCAATGCCTAGCGGTTCCATTTTCCATTCCACTTTGCCCGCTTCCATCTTGGCAATATCCAGCACATCATTAATCAGCGCCGTTAACCGCAACCCTTCCGCCACAATGATGTCAATGTTGTCTTCCACTTGGCGCACGGCCCGCTGCATCTTCTTCTCATCCTGGGGCACCGCCGGGAAAATCACCTCATCTAGCCGCTTTTTAATCAATTTGGCAAAGCCGAGGACTGAGGTGAGGGGGGTGCGCAGTTCGTGGGACACCGTGGAGATGAAATCCGTTTTCATCTGATCCACTTCTTTTTCAGCGGTAATGTCCCGAATTAGAATCACTGTGGCAATCGTTTCTGATGCGGTCGTGTCCGTTGCTGTAGGGAGCTTTGAGGGATCGGCGATCGAGGGATGTACTTGGGTGATCACGGCCTTGCCGAGGCGATCGCCGCTTAAGCGAATTTCGGCGGTCAAGACCTGATCGGGTTGGTGATTGGCTTGGTCAATTAAATCCAGCAATTCCTGACTAAAAAATTGCCGACTATCTTGATGCTGCATCTCCGTGGCGCAGAGGCCAAACAGTTGACACAGCGCCGGATTGTAACGACTGACCAAGCCCTTGCGATCGATGACCAGCAAGCCATCGGCCAAATTATCAATAATTGCCGTCAGATAGGCCAAGGCATCCTGAAGCTGCGTCCCCGTTTCCTGGAGTTGTTGATTCAGCAAGGCTTCCTGCTCGGCCCGATCGCGGGTTTGCTCAAACAGACGAATTTGCCGAAGTGCAATTAACGTTGCAATCAGCACCATTCCCCCCACCATAGTAGCCAGCACATTCAAAGCATTCAAATGCTGCTCCACATTGGCCCGTGGGATCACCAATGCCACCGACCAGGAAGCTTGCTGCAACGGGGCATAGGCCACATAGACCCATTGACCATCCAGTTGCATCAACTCCACATTCTGCTGCTGTTTCACCATGGCTTGGGCAATGCGCGCCAGTTCGGGATTGGGAGCGTTCAGCAAACTGTTAATGCCGTTGAGCAGGGCTGGGTTGGGGTGGGCAATGGGCACCCCCTGGGAATCCAAGGCAAAAGCATAGCTCCCCTTTCCTTCCTGGGTACGATTCACCACATTCGTCACATGGGACACGGCAATATTGCCCGAGAGAATCCCCACGATCGTCGGTTTTTGGTTCGGGTCAGTGGGAAAGTTGTAAGCGGCTAAGGCTCGACTGCGACTTTCTAGGCGATCGGTAGGGAGTTGTTGGTAATTGGCGGGGGAAAAGGACCAAATCGGCGCGGCGATATTAATCTGCCGTTTCCCTGTTGTGCGGGAAATAATCATGTCCGACACGGTGGCTTGGCCCTGCATCGCCGTTTGAAAGTAGGCCCGATCGCTCAAATTCTTGCCCGTTGCAAAGCCGTTGCGGGTGGTGTAGTAACTGCCATCGGGTTTGACCCAAATGAACATCCAAAAATCCGATAGCCGATCCTGCTCCAGTTGCAAATAGGGTTCGGCGATCGCCCAATCCTGCGATCGGCTAGCTGGACTATTGGCTAAGGTGGTCACTTCCCCTAATCGCCCTGCGAGCCAAGTATCAATTTCCTGTTCTGCTTTTTGTACCTTCAGCGACGCATTCTCTTTGAGGCGATCCAAAATCAAATCGCGCACGATCCAATAACTACCAAAGGCAACGGCTCCCACCGTGACGATCGACGCCCCCAATGCCAAAGAAGACCAAAACTTATTGTTGCGTTTCGGGGGGTTGCTGTTATGGGCAACTGCGGGAGGTTGTGCTGCGTTTTGCCAAGGATGGGAAACCATAGGAACGGCTATGAATAAACGGCTAGAAATCAACGACTACGAATAAAGCTACGAATAACCAGTTGAATAAAATTCAGTCTTGGAGCAATTAAGAATGGCGAGGTACTTTCTTTCTCAACAGTGAACGCTAGGGCGCGATCGTCAACTCTAGGGATCAACCCGACGGGGTAGCAACGTGCCGGAAGGGGAACCATAGCGAGCTTTGAGGGTATTCCTTCCGAGCAACAACCCCAGAAATAACACCAGCAATCCCGTTCCCACTGCGGTTAGATGGAATGGTTCATAGAAAAAGGTTCCTCCTGTAAAAATCACGAGTAAGACGAGGATTGAAAATGGGAATGACAATGCTAATAATGCCGTTGCAAAATCGAGATCGAAAAAGGGAACAGGCGATTCCGTCTGATTTTGCTGGTTGATTTTTGTGGCGTGGAGCAATGGCCATAAACTACAGGAGGCTTGGGGCAAGGCGGTAAAGAGGGCCATCTCTTCCACGGAACTGGGTCGAAGGGTTGTAATGGCTGCAGCACTAATTAAAAAGCCGATACCTGCTCGCGCCATCAAGGCTAGTAATAATGTGCCGAACTGGAGCTTTTTCAAATTGAGCGAGACGCCAACGTAGAACAAAATCAACGGGGTAGAACACAGCGCCAATTTTTGTAACACATCTAAAATTGCGAGGGGCAAATCCGCTGTGCCAATCTGCAAGCTTGCCAACACTAACCCCACAACGATCGCGGCGTTAACCGGCTCCGTAAACAAAAACTGTCCAATGGTTTTCCATTGGGCCGTGGGGCGAGTATTGGGCAGAATGGCTTCCTGCTGGAACCAGTAAATGGCGAGGGTATACAGGCCGATGAGGACAAAAATCTTATTGCCCATATCTGCCAGGGCCACCCAAGCCAACCCCGATCTCCCGAGGAACTGTTCAACAAAGGGATAGACCGTTAGACCGGGCGCTAGAGAGGGAAACAGCAAAATTAGCGATCGGGCCTTGGGGTTTTTTAGGGATCGCAGTAGGAGCCAGGTCAGCCCCGTGCCAGCCAGCATCAAACTCAGGTTCACGCCCAAGGCAAAGGATGGCAGCAGCCAGAGATTGAGTTGCGTGTTGATGTCGATCGTGGACAAAAAAATGGTGGCGGGCAGGGCAACGGTGAGAATAAACACCCGGAAGGTGGCCACAGAAGCCGAATCAGAAAATTTTCCCTTGAGCAAATAGCCCACAACGATGAGTAAAAAAAGCGCGATCGCCTTCGGGAGAACTAATTCAGCCATGCCTTACCCCAGTGCCCATATAATTCCCTACAGAGTCCCTACAGCATCCCTACGGCGTTGAGCAACATTCCTAACTACACTTCAACGTTCCCCAAAACCGGATGGCACGCTCACAAAATTTCTGGGCACAGCAAATTCCCCTATCTGCCTACTGGCCTTCATGGCAGCGGAAAAGAAGGGAATAACACAGTTGTTTACGATTAGTCGTTGACGATTAGTTGTTTACGATTATTCTGGTTGGCAATGGTCACAGACGCCGTGCAATGTCACTTCGTAGGATTCCACTTGTAAGCCCGATCGCACGTGATCGATCGTGATCCCTTGTAACGTATCCCAAGCAATATCTTCGATCGCGCCACAGCAACGGCACCGGAAATGATGGTGCGGGGCTACGTTGGCATCATAACGACAGACCCCTTCTTCCAAGAGTACTTCCCGCACAAGGCCCACTTTACACAGTGCTTGCAGAGAACTGTACACCGTCGCTTGAGAGGAGGTTGGCGCATTTTGATTCAAGTCCTGGAGCACCTGTTCCGCCGTGGGGTGATCACAGCGATCGAGCAAATTCGCATAGACCGCAAACCGCTGCGGCGTAACTCGTAAACCCTTCTCCTTGAGTTGTTGAACGATCGCATCTTGTTGCCGCATGGGCACTTCCACCTTTTTTGACCTATTGTCTCAATGTTTTACTCCCAGCATATCATTCCAGTTCTAGAATCAACAGAAAATCAAAGTGATTAATTTAATTAAGTAGTTCTACTCATTGAATAATTACTAAATTAGAATTATTCTGACTTGTATCAAGTGACACCAAACCGCAAGTTTCCTAAAACTGGATAGGTCGTTGTTGTCCGTTGGTGCCTTTTAGTTCATTTTTTAGCAGAGGATAGATTCATGGCTGTTATCGATCGTGTCCCCAATGTGACCTTCAAAACCCGCGTGCGTGACGAATCGGTGCCCGGGCCTAACCCCTACCGTTGGCAAGATCTGACCACCGACGAGATCTTCTCCGGTAAGAAAGTTGTCATCTTCTCGCTGCCCGGAGCCTTCACTCCCACCTGCTCCTCCAACCACTTGCCTCGCTACGAAGAACTCTACGAAGAATTCAAAGCGCAAGGCGTTGATCAAATTATTTGCATTTCCGTAAACGATGCCTTTGTTATGTTCCAATGGGGCAAGCAAATTGGTGCGAAGAATGTCTTCCTATTGCCCGATGGAAATGGGGAATTCACCCGCAAAATGGGGATGCTAGTTGATAAGTCGAACCTCGGTTTTGGGATGCGTTCCTGGCGCTATTCCATGCTGGTGAACGACGGCAATATCGAAAAAATCTTCACTGAACCTGACTTTGGTGACAACTGCCCGATCGATCCCTTCGAAGTCTCCGATGCCGATACAATGTTGGCGTACTTGAAGGGCACCCAGTCTGAGGGCGTTTCTTCTCCTCGTCTGGAATTTGTTGGCTAGGGTATCTTGGGAAAGCGGTCTCTCAATCGCCAGGAATGGGGAATCTTGTGAATGGAACTGGATTCCTCATTTTCTGTTATACCAAATCAACTTGTGATTGCAATACATAACGATCCCCCTAAATCCCCGCGCTACGCGCCGCTGCGCTAGAAATAAGGGGGACTTTGAAAGAATTTGACTGAATTCCCCCCTTATTCAGGGGTGCTAGGGGGGATCGGATCTGTAGCATTGATAAATTAATTTGGTATTAGAGGATCACGTCTTGTAGGGCTGGGTAGGAAAACGATGAAACTTTCGAGCAAAAATCTGGACACTCGTCGGGATACGGTGTACGACGCGATCGTTGTGGGTGGCGGCATGGGTGGCCTATCCGCTGCCATTTACCTGGCTCGCTATGGCTTGAAATGCTTGGTGATTGAAAAGGGGCGGGGCCGCTCCTTCTGGATGCAGGATTTGCGTAATTACGTCGGCCTCGATCCCGATACTCCAGGACGCACGATTTTGCAGCATGCTAGCAATCAAGCGATCGACTGGGGTGCGGATTTCCTACGCGGCTTTGTTGAAGAAGTGGTTGATGAAGGTGAAACCTTTGCCGTTAAGGTTAAGATTGGCAAAGGTGACACCATAGGTGTGACATTCCGTAGTCAATACGTTATTGCTGCGACTGGTATTATTGATGTACTACCGGAATTAGAAAATATGCAAAACGTGTTTGACTATGCGGGCTATACCCTGCATGTCTGCATGATTTGTGATGGCTTTGACATGTGGGATCAAAAGGCGGTTCTGTTGGCGAAAACGGAAGGCCAGATCAATGCAGCCTTTGTGTTGAATTGGTTTACTCCTTACATTTCTGTTTTGACCAATGGCTTGCAAGTCAGCGATGAAATGAAGCAAAAGCTGGCAGATCACGGCTATCCCCTGTATGAGCAACCGATCGCGGAGTTCCTGGGCGAGAACCACAAAATGAGTGGGGTGAAGTTGGCGGATGGCACGATCGTGGAAGCGACGACGGGCTTGGTCAACATGGGTTCGATTTACCATAACCAATACCTCAAAGGCATTGCAGGCTTGGAATACGACGGCGAGAATTTGGTCACGAATAACATGTGCCAAACCAGCCATCCCCGCATTTTTGCTTTGGGCGATTTGAAGCAGGGCTTGAACCAGGTTTCTGTAGCCGTGGCCGATGGTACGTTGGCTGCGACGCAAATTTGGCGCAATATTCGCCGTGCCAGCGCCCCCCGCAAATGGGAAGAAAATATCGCCCAGGTTTCGCAGTCCGTTTAGAGCCGTCTAACGTTCACCTGTTGCCCCCAGAAACCCGTCCTCCTCTACCCTGTAGCCATCGGAGGACGGGTTGATTCTGTGAATACTCACTTAGAGAGTTAGAGAACTAGGGAACTAGGGAACAGGTGCTGTGACGCGATTGTTAGGAACCGTTTGGGGCTGGTAGGAAAAGACCTCACGGGTGCGGGGATTGACCATTACTTTGACCCACTGGACATCATTATTGCCATTGGCGGCATTGTTGCCAAAGGTTTCCACCCGCGTGAAATTCTCCAACCGACGGCCTTGGGCATCTAGGAATGGCTTATCTACGCGGTAATAGTGGGAATCCCCATGGACGTAGGCAACGGGCTTCCGGAATGCAATGACCTCTGCCCGCAATGCTAAGAGAAAGTCCTTGTAGCCGTCAGGATTGCCATCCGTTGCCACTAGCGTTTTGGGATCACGCAATGGGGCGCGGGTCGGGTCACTGAGATCCCAGCCTGGATTCCCCTGGGAAATCAGCATCACTGCAACGGAATTGCGGGCTTTTGCGGCCTGAAAGGTTGCCTTGAGCCAAGCGATGTTGGCTGAGTTACGCGCCGCATATTCCTGGGGATCGGGTGCTGTATCGCACAAATTATTGCAGGAACCTTGGATATTCAAGGTGGCATAGGTGACTCTGCCTAAAGTCCAGCGACGGTTTTCAACGCAAGGTACTGCTCCGCCGATTCCCAGGCAGAACGGAGCTTGGGTCTGTACTTCTTGGGCGAGTTTGCGCTGGCCAAGGGAGAATCTAGTGCTAAAGAAGATCTGCCGCTCCCGATCGAGCCGTTCCCGAGAATTAAACCCGCCATTGGAAGGGCGATCGCAGTCTGTCCAATCGTTATCCCCAGGGGTGAAAATTGCCGGGGATTTGAGGGCATTGAAGTATCCGAGAGCCTGTATATACAGCGCATCGGCACAGGTGGTTGGGGTGACGGAACCCGGTGTGGAATTACCCGCTTTCAGATCACCATTGTGCGCTGTGAATGCTAAATTCTGTGCATTCATATCCGCAATCAGATTGGGTACTCCAATCGTTGCTTGCACATCGTTGTAGGGAAGATCTCCCCACAGCCCGATCGCGTAGGATTGATTGCCGTTATTTTCTTCGCGTTCGCCTGCATTAGCCAAACCGATCGCAGAACTGGCTAAAAAGGGTAGTGTCAATGCAATTAAACCGACTCTACGAAGCGGTTTTGGTTTCAATCGATTTATCATTTGAACCTCAGTGTTCTCCCGATTCTGTGAACATTGGCTAGAAACATTGCTCACAGGATTTCTGTTATGAGGAGATTATCTGGAGGATTGATAAAGAGTGGGTTACGAACACATTATGGGTTGGTTACTAATTGATTTTTTGTCAGCGCTTCACAAATTCTTCGTCAATCCTTCATGAAGGCTTCATGAATAGGAGGATGTCTTGGACTAGTTAATCAGCATACATTCAGCGATCGATGCGTGTAAAGTGACGATGAACAGTGGGATAGTTTAGATATGACAATCAATGAATAGTTGTCACATCGCATTAACAAATGTAGAAAATGATGAATAGGCTAATCGATAAAGCCAATTCACGATTAGGTGTTGAAATACTACCGATTCTGAAATGGGGATTATGACTGAGCACAATTTCCCGATCGCGATTTCTGCTATGGATGCACCTGCTGTGCGCACCAAGCCGAGCAATTATCCAGAGCCCTTTGCCGCTCGCATGGTTGGACGCGAAAAGCGATCGCTGGGGGATTTGTTTGGCTTAAGTAATTTTGGAGTCAATTTAACGCGCCTCGTGCCCCAAGCGATGTCTGCCCTACGCCATGCCCACACCCGCCAAGATGAATTTATCTACATCCTGCAAGGCCACCCAACTCTGTATACCGATGCAGGCCGAACGGTATTGGCTCCGGGGATGTGTGCGGGGTTTAAGGCGGGAACTGGCAATGCCCACCATTTGATTAATGAAACGGCGGAAGAGGTGGTTTATCTAGAAATTGGCGATCGGACACCGGGTGATGCAGGGTCTTATCCCGATGATGATTTACAGGCGGTTTTACAAGATGGCAAATGGCAGTTTCTGCACAAAGATGGAACGCCCTATCCTGTCTAGCGCAAAACCCTGCTTGAGAGTTTGCGTGGGTTAGGCTGCTATCCAGTTTTTTCTATCATGAGCTACTTCCGTCATGCAAATTAGAGCTGCTAAGTCCAACGATGTTGCATTAATTTTTTCATTTATTCAACGGAAAGCGGACTTCGATCGCGCGATCGGTGCATTTACTGGCACGTTACAAGTTTCCGAAGCTAAACTTCGCCAAACGTTGTTTAATCACGACCCCTTTGCCTATGTCCTCTTTGCGGAATCGGAACAGCGAGCGATCGGATTTGCCCTTTATGCCTTTCGCTATTCTTCCTTCGTCGGACAGCCGAGTCTTTGGTTGGATGATCTCTATGTGGATGAAACCCAGCGTAGTCAAGGAGCTGGAACGGCTCTAATGCAACAGTTGGCACAGATTGCCCAAGACAATGATTGCAGTCATCTTGGCTGGAATGCCGATGCTCGTAATCTTCGGGGGCTCCAATTTTATCAACGGTTAGGTGCAGAGATTACTGAACAACAGGGCAATCGCTGTTGGTTAAAATGGGTGCCTTGGTCAGTGAATCCTTAGCAACATGAATGGCATCAACTGGCGGTGTCTTGAATGCTAGCTTGTAACTGTTGCATGAACCAAGTGGCGGCTGCGGTATTGGTACTGGTTGACATCTTTGCCAACGTTTGCTCGATTAGATCGATCGACAGTCCGGTGAATACTTGGGACTCCGTACAGAGTTGATATTCTCCCGATTCCTGTAACGTAAATGCAAACAATCGTAAGCCCTTAACATCAATCACCCAATATTCAGGAATCCCCAAACTGGCGTAAAGATGTTTTTGTTCATCTAAATCCTGGCTGAGGCTGGTATCAGCAATTTCGCCTACGAAATCAGGTAACCGATGGCGTGGAATTTCAATTTTGCGGGGTTCTCCATCCTGCCATTGGGGGATATTCTCTCCTTTGTACACCACCAAATCTGGTGCACAGGCGTGGGTATTGGCCTGCTCAATCAAACAGCGGCCTAGGGATGCATAGGTTTCCTCGGGATGTTGTAAGGCCCACAGGAAGAAAATAGCAGTTAACAAATCGCTAAAACTTGCGTGATTAATGCCTTCCTTGCCCATCTCAACCCACAACCATCCTTGATGAAACGCAACTTTGCAATCCCGATAGGCAGGGTCATCCCGCACAGCTAAATAATCCTCCCAACGGGCAGACGGGGAAGACAATGGGCGGGAACGCGGAGATTCTAAGGAAACAGTCATGGGAAGAGCCGCAATCAATTGACGAGAATCAACTCAAGCACGATCGTACAACTACCGCTTCTAGCTTAGCTGGAAAACCACGATCGTTAAAACCGCTCAGTCATTGTACAGGTTCATCTTGAGACCCGTCTTTCCAGACCATTTTGAGTCGCAATAGGGAGATCCTATCCCACCCACAGGCTTGATTGTACACAAAGAAAATGTTGACGCCAGTTTCACAAAATTATCTTGAGAATTACCTTCCTTGATTTTTTCACAAATAGAGTTAAACTAATCTTAATTCATTGACTTGTTCAATCCATCGGTTTGCAGGGTGCGAGAAACTTATGGGTTATGTCTGTTTCATCTGCCTCTGAGGTATCCAGTTAAGTTGTCAAGCGAGTTGCCGAGCTATAGATAAGCAGTATTGATAGCAGCCTACAGATTCTCAGGCTGGAACTTTTAACCTAACCTTAGAGTTCATTTAAGCTAAGCTTTAAGTCAAAAAATAATTTTCCTTTTTGAAAGTGAATCGGAATCATTGAGCATGGAACATCATTTACCTACCTTTACAGTTCGCCCCAAAAAGCTGATTTACGTCCTGAGCTTTATCACTTTTTTACTCTTCGTGGCCCATCTATTTGTAGTGGGGCATAGGTCCGTTTTCCAGCTTCAGGATGGGATTCATACCTTTGATTTAGATCAAGAAGGTAATATTCCTGCCTTCTTCTCCACTTGCCTATTTTTAATCAATGCTGCACTTTTTTTTCTGCTTTGGAAAATGAAAGATTGTGTTGATGGTAGTCGGAATATTTAGCTGTTTTTGTCAGGATTGCTGTTTTTCTTAGGAATTGATGAGTTTGCAGCCCTCCATGAACGCTTAATTAAGCCAGTCAGATCCTTGCTCTCTGTTTCAGGAATTTTCTACTATGCTTGGATTATTCCCTACGGCATTGCGTTGGTGGTCTTAGCGTTTTTTTTGGTGCCTAAGCTCTGGAAATTGGATCGTCCGACCCGATCGGGCTATCTGCTATCTGCCATTGTGTTTGTGATGGGGGCGATCGGTTTTGAAATGCTGTCAGGACAGTATATGGACGGGAAGACGGAAACCGATCTCGTTTTTGGACTGCTCGTGGCAGGTGAGGAAATCTTAGAAATGATGGGTTTAATTATTTTAATCAACACCACCTTAGAGCGAATTCAACGGAAATATGGTGGTTTTGTTGTCCACACGGCTGGTTCTAAGAGTCTAGCCCCCGCCCCCCTGTCCAGTTTGTGACAATAGTCTTGGGCTGGACAGCGAGGAGGGAATGACGTAATCTAACCTCACCAAATTTTCTCCTCGATCGAAACCGCCATGCACCATTTGATTCTCTACAGTAAACCGGGCTGTCACCTCTGCGAAGGCTTGGAAGAAAAGCTGCGATCGATCGTCAACCTACCGCTTCAGCTCGAAATTCGCGACATCACCAGCCGCGACGATTGGTTCCAAGCCTATCAATACGAAATTCCCGTTCTCCACTGGCTTCAAGGCGAAACAGCTATTCCCCTCCCCCGCCTGTCTCCCCGCGCTTCTGTGGCCCAGGTGGAGCAGATGTTACAGAAATATACCTCGTCAAATTGCTAAAGATCTCTGACAATGGGCGCTAACCGGGACGATCGCTCGCGATCCCACCGGACAGAACCATTCGACATCCCATTGGATAGCCAGGAGGAATCTTTAACATGCTGCTAAAAGAGCTATTTGACAAGGCTGGACTTGCTGCGGTGGATCATCCGGGACTCAATGCTGAGGTGAAAGGATTAACCACCAATTCCCACAAGGTGCAGTCGGGCGATCTATTCATCGGGATGCCAGGGACGCGGGTAGATGGGGGAGATTTTTGGCAGAGCGCGATCGCGGCGGGGGCTGTGGCGGCGGTCGTGTCTCCTCAAGCCGCCGAAAAAGCCAAGACGGATTTGCAACCGGGGCAGTGCGTCATTCCCGCGATCGATATGGCTCAGGCATCGGCCAATCTAGCTGCTGCCTTTTATGGCTATCCCACCCAAACTCTGCAAATGGTCGGCGTTACGGGCACTAATGGCAAAACCACGACGACCCATTTGATTGAATTTCTGCTCCAGCGATCGCAGCAGAAACCGATGCTGATGGGAACGCTGTATGTGCGCTGGGAGGGCTACCACGAAGTGGCCATGCACACGACGCCGTTTCCTGTAGATCTGCAAAAGCAATTGGCGACGGGGGTGGCGGCGGGCTGCCAGCAAGCGGTGATGGAAGTGAGTTCCCACGCCCTGGCTCAGGGGCGGGTGTTGGGCTGCCAGTACGATGTGGCGGTGTTCACTAACTTGACCCAGGATCACCTCGACTACCACCGGGATATGGAGGATTACTTCGAGGCCAAGGCGCTGCTGTTTAGCGATAAATATCTGCGGGGACGGGCGATCGTTAATTGCGATGACAGCTATGGACGGCGATTGATAGAACGATTAGGCGATCGCTGCTGGTCTTACAGCACGGAAGGCGAAGCGGATCTGTACCTCAGCGATGTGGTGTATACGGCAACGGGCGTGAGTGGGATGCTGCATACGCCCAAGGGCACGGCACCCTTTACCTCTCCGTTGGTGGGGCAGTTCAATTTGGCTAATATGCTGGCGGCGATCGGGACGGGTTTACTGCTGGGGCTGGACTTGCAAACGATGGTGGATGCCCTGCCGGACTTTGTCGGGGTGCCGGGACGCATGGAGCGAGTCCAGGTCAAACCGGAGCAAGACATCAGCGTGATTGTGGACTATGCCCACACGCCGGATAGTTTGGAAAATCTGTTAAAGGCATCCCGTCCGTTTATTGCAGGGCAGATGATTTGTGTGTTTGGTTGCGGGGGCGATCGCGATCGTACGAAACGGCCTTTGATGGGAGGCATTGCAGCCCGGTTATCCGATCACGCTGTAGTTACGTCTGACAATCCCCGCACAGAAGATCCGGAGCAGATTTTGCAGGATATCCTAGCGGGCATTGATGCAGGGGCGAATCCCACGGTCATGGCCGATCGGGCGGCGGCGATTCGGCAGGCAATTCTGTCAGCGAAACCGGGGGATGGTGTTCTGATTGCAGGCAAAGGCCACGAAGATTACCAAATTCTGGGCACTGAAAAGATCCATTTTGACGATCGGGAACAAGCCCGCAATGCTCTAGCCGAACGCTATGGTTAATTCTGACGATTAACAGATTGTTGATTGGGATTGATTAACGCGATCGTGGCAGAACGGAAAGTTGGTACTTTATGGATGAATTGGTAAAGTACGAGCTTGCTTCTAAGCACGATCGCGATGATGGAATGGGTGAATTGCCGTGTTTTAATAGCAATGCAATGCATTGCATTGTGGTGACAAATTGGACAAGGACTAGAAAGCGTTAGACCTTCGGTGGATGCGTAAAAAATAGTTGTCCACTCTGAAAAAAAATCATCGGGAACTTCAATCCAATTGGTATCACTTGAACCTTTCACGATCGCAAAATCAGTCTAATTAATAGGGGAATAAAGGCTCTATTGTGTAGGGTATGGATAAAGAATCAAAATTTTTTCGTGCTTCACTAATTTGAGGAGCCTCACCTTCCAAGATTAAAGGTCGGTCTTCTTGAAATGTTTTTCTTGCTTGAATTAAATTGATATTTGCCACTGTGGAAATGGCTTTAAGCTGTTCTACATCGGGAGAACTTGCACAATATAAGTACATTTTATACTGAGTCAAATCTTGATAGATCTGCGGTAGGTAAGTGGTCACAACTGCCCAGTCACATTGCGTACAGAACAGTCCCTGAATACTGGCTTCAACACGACTTTCAAGAGGTGCACCGCAGAGTTCACAGGTCTCTAACATAATCTTTCAAGGGCAACCTATTGGGGGCGTATTCCCTAAACTCCCCCGTTTGATAACGGGGGAGTACGGCAGATCAGCTCGCAGGTTTAATTCGCAGGTTTCTCGCTGCCCTTATTGTCAGGTGCAGGACTGGCTGCCTCGCTAGGTTTGCCGTCCTTGGCCTCAGGAACCGAAGGATTTCCTGCCGGAGTGCCATTAGGCGCAGGACTGGTTGCCGCGCCCGTAGGGGCCGCCGTTGGATTCGGGGCTGGGGGTGTAGAAGCAAGACGGTTAATCTGATCTTTATACTGCGCTGGTGCTATGGATGCTGCCTTTTCAAAGATGGGCTTCGCTTCAGCATCCTTACCCTGCTCTTTCAACGTCAGTGCCTTACCGAGATAGGCTTGGAAGTCGTTGGGCGTGGCTTTAATGGCCGTGTCAAAGGTTTGGATAGCTTCGTCATACCGCTTTTGGGAGGCGAAGGCACGACCCAACAGCACTTGGAGTGCTCCAGTATCTACACTCCCCGGTGTCACTTGGTTTAACTTAGGGGCTTCCCGCAGCGTATCTTGTAACAACCCGATCGCCGCTTCAGGACGTTGTTGGTTGACTAGGAGTTTCGATAATTCCTGGAGCAAGAGTAGATCGCCTGGTTTCGTCTTCAGCGCCTCACGGTAGGTTTGGATCGCCCCTTCCGTATCATTATTGGCATAGCGTTTGGTTTCTGCTAGCAACACCGCATACTGAGACTCCGTCGGATTCAGTTGCACCAGTTTTTCTAATGGCGCGATCGTGCCTTTAATATCATTCAACTGCCGACGGGCATCAATTAATCCCTTCAGGGCATTTTGGTTATCCGGCTCCCGTTGCAGAACCGCCTCATACCCCCGAGCTTGATCTTCCAACTGCTTGCGCTGGGCATCCGGGGTTTGTACCGCACTGGGCGTGTTTCCCTGGCCGGAATTCATCGTACCCAGTAACGGCACAAAGGAGACCCCCAGTAGGGCCAGCGTCGCCACAATGAGGACAACTTTGGGTAACCAGCGATTACGTTTAGATTCTTCTGCCACAGGACGGCCTCACAAGAACTCGGATGAACTGCCCATGGATTGTAGCGCAAGACGGGAAGATCCAACGGGGACGATCGAGAATGACTCCTCAAATCGTTCCAAATGAACCTTCCCGTCCTAGCGAATTGATTCTGGTTAAGTATCCGGATTAACGTTAAATCTCGAACTCCTTCTCGGACTAAATAATCGCAGGCTGTTGATTAGACGCTGGAGGATTGTTGGAAGCCGTTTCTGAACTGGGAGAGACTTCCCGCACTTCAATGTGATTGAGCAACGTAGTTACGAAGGCAAACAGCAGGAAGGGTAAGGAGAGCACTAGGATTAATCCAACAGTGGCTAGGGCATAAATAGGCCGACTCGCTCCCATGAGACCCATGGCTGCTGCAAGGCTCAGGAAAATCACGAGCAGCCAAACAATAATTTGACCATAGATATCACCAAAGGAAAGCGTGCAAGCTAAGCGATACCGATGCAGGTTCTTAAAGTTATTCATGATCATTCCTAAAAGGCGTTTTGTACAGAAAACGTCTACGCAGGCTCAATAGGGTATGGGCAAAGGTTCGCACTAGTGGTCACCTAGTGGGTAACTAACCGTTTGCTCCTACTAGGCACACAACTGCTTACCAAACAAACCCGAGCACCAACCAGTGCAGGTTCTATGAATATCTCAGCTTAAAACTCAGACGCAGGTTTGTGGGGATTCTCAACGTATTTGAACAGTTCTTAACGTTAATTCATGTGATCCCAAGTCCCTTTCTGCGATCCCAAGATAAACCTTAACAGAAAGGCGGAGATTAATAGACCACTTCAAAGGTTTCAAAAGGATCCGTTTTCCCTTTGAGAATGAGTTGGCCGATCGCGTGACATTCCACCTCCCCTTGGACAGCTTGATAGGTTGTTTTTCCGATCAGAATTTGCTGGGCTTGGGCTGCACTTTCCAAGCGAGCTGCTGTGTTCACAACATCACCCAGAATGGTGTAGTCCATGCGGAGATCACTGCCAAGGCAGCCTGCTACCACTTCACCGGAATTAATGCCAATGCCAATCTGAATACCAATGTCATGCTGTTGATTAATCTCAACTACTTTCCGTTGAATTGCGATCGCGCAGTTTACCGCCCGTAATTCTTGATCGGTTTGGGTGATCGGAGCCCCAAAGACAACCATAATCGAATCGCCAATAAATTTATCGATCGTGCCTTCATAGTGAAAGACGATGTCGATGATTTCGCGGAAGTATTGATTCAGAACTAAAAAGATGTCATGGGGGCTACTTTGTTCTGCCCAGGTTGTAAAGCCGCGCACATCACAAAAAAAGCAGGTGACATAGCGCCGTTCGCCTTCAATAATCCGGTCAAAGTCCGGTTGAGACATTAGGCGATCGACCAGTTGCTGGGTCACGAATCGCCCAAAGAGGCTCTGAATGCGGTTGGCCCGCAGTTGCTCCTGTTCCCATAGGTGTTGGAAGCGTAGCAGCGGATTTTGTAAAATTTCTCGACGGTAGGTTTGAATGCCAATCCGTCCCTGTTTGACCCATTCGCGGGACGCTTCCCGAAGGGTGAAATGCTTGTGCGCTGGCAGGGGCACAAAGCGATCGTGGTTCAGGTAATGGGTCAGTTGCGGATGCACTTCTGGATCAATTTGCAGCACTTCAAAAATGGCACAGCGTCCGTACCGTAACCGTCCGCCTACCCCCGTGTTGTGACAAACTGAACAGCCGACCTCTCGCCAAAGTTCCTGGGCAGTGAGGCTGTCAGGATAGATTAATCGCGTTTCTTCCAAGGTTGCAGGAGCTAGTTGCTTACAGTCGTCGCATAGCCGGGGCAGTAGCATTTGCGAAAAAATGCCAGAAACAAGGGTGAGAATCTCGGGGGTGGTGAAGCCCCAAGCCCGGAGATTGTAGAGCACATCAATGCCCACAAAGGGCGTATCAATGCAAGTTAAAACCCAATGGCCAGCACTAGCTGCCTGCTTAATTGCGGCATCGTTCTCACCGCTGAGTTGATCGATCACCAGCGCCATTTGGGGATCTTGAATGGCTGATGTGATGGACTGTAACCAAGCCTGTTCTGAGGGTTCTACCCATTGCAACTTCCACTCCGGCGGAAAGAGAAAGGCATCCTCCAAGATGGCGCGATCGGAGCTCAGGACAGTGATGGGGTGCCCTTGCTGCCAAACACGATAGGCCATCATAAACAAGGTTGTCGTTTTTCCGCTTCCCGATTGGCCAGTCATGGGAAAAAAACCAGGCTTACCTGATAAAATTTGCTCGACTAACGCATGGGCTGCTGTTGGCGTAATGTAGCGATCGATCGGATGGTCAGCCAAGTTAAAAAAGGTAGGCATTACGATAGAGCCTCTGCTGTAAGACTAAGGGAAATTCAGGTCACTAATTTTGGGTCACTCGTCAGATGATTCAAAGAGGCTAATCCTAGCAGCTCAAATTTCGTAGCTTGGAGACAAGATTTGGATAGACGACCGAACAAGATGTCTCACGTTTAACGGGATGCTTATAGATATGCCGCAAACCTAGCTGACTGATCATTGATTTCGGGCACAGGTGGCTATGATGTGACGCACAAAAGCCCTAGACAGCATGCTTGCTGCCCAGGGCTTTTTAGGTTTTTGGGCTCAAATTGAATGGTTTTTAGAACTTGTTATCTTGTTTTTGTAACTGTTGCAAGCGTTGTGACCGTTGAATTTTGCGCCGCCGTAATGCCTGAATGAGAACTCCGATCGCGCCAGGAAGCAGGGTCGAAATGGGAATTGCTTGTAAATTACGATCGAACCCCAAGTCATTTTCCGCGAGGGGATCTAGGGAGATCGCGGCTGCTCGGACAGAGCTAATGGGCATGGACAACGCATTTAAACTGAGCAATTTGGCAGGCGTGGCTTTGAGAATCACCAAGCGATCGGAGACCTTGAGGGACAACTGATTGTTTACCGGATTAATGGAAAAGGTAGACAGGGAGCCATTGGCATTAAATTGATAGCCCGTAACCGCCCCAATCTGATCGGTAAACGTTAGCGTAATGGGCTCACTGGCAACGGACAGGCGAGTTTTGGTGGTGGGATCCCAACTCGGTTCCCCCAGCCAGAGGGCTAAATAAAAATCACCATTCTGCTTTTGAAATAATGCCCGTTGTAGATTGGTGGTATCCCCTTGCAATGCATAGGTCAGTTTGCCAGGAGTAAAGTTTGCACCGGGATCCTTGAGAACAGTGATGAGATTTTTGAGAGCGTTATAGGCTGGTTTCGCCGTTCCATCACTGCGCAGGAGTCCAAAGGTTTGCGAATAGGTGGGATCGGTTTTCTGCTCGATGAGCTCATAGAGATAGGTGCGCCGAATTCCACTATTGAATTGGGACAGAAACATGCGCGGCATATACTTGGCGACGACATCTTCCGGTGTGCCGTAGGGCGTATTAGGGCCTTGGAGCGCATTGTACCAACCTGTTTCTGTGGAAATAATCGGCTTTGAACCTGTAACGGCTCCTGCGACATATTGTTTATTCCAAGCAATGCTGCCATAGCCATTGCCCCCCCAGCCCGTGGTTTCTGGATGTCTGCCGCCGAAATAGTTATGCAAGTTGCCGTAATCCGACCAAGCGGCTAAGCTGGGTAGCTTAGTTTTGACGGTTGTAATGGATGGAGCAATAACGGCTACATTTTTCAGTTTCGGATCACTTCTAACCGTGTTGTACAGTTGGATTTGTGAGTTGCGGGTGATATCGAACCAATTCGGTTTGCCGCGCAAATTAAGATCCGGTTCATTGACACCTTCAAAGGAAGTAATGGAACCATTGGTCCAAGTGTAAAGCTGACTGAGGAGACGATAATTCGTTTGGGGTAACGATCGGGTGGGTACCGAAGTGACTAAATTAAAGCGAATCCCCTTGCTAGCTAGGTCTCTCAAGCGTTCGTAATAAAACGAATTGGATTTTGCGCCAGCGTAGGTATAGGCTCCATCGCGAATGTGGCGCACACCTAAGTTTAATAACTTCGGTTTGATGAGGTCGTTAAAGCGGGCATAAACCGTGTTGGAGTAATGCAGGTGGGTGTTAATCCCAATAGAATTCACGAAACTATCCGAACTCTTGGCAGTTTCAGAAACCCAAGGAGCAGAAGAAGTTCCGATCGTCGCTGCGTGAGCCGATTGGATGCCTAGGGTAGACAGGCCGACTGTGGCCATCATCAGCCCAGTGAAAGAGGCGGCAATCTGAATTTTCCAAAGCTGTGATACGGCTTGGTTGCTCTTCATCATGTTCATTTTCATTGTGTTTGATTGAAATCAACATGGAAGATGCTTGCCCTTTGCTTGACTGAGTGTTGCTGACTAGAGATTGCTGACTGACGGTTGCGGATTGACGGCTGCAATACTGCCTCTGTTAATCAGGTGTGAATTGCGAACCATCCTAAGCATCCGGTTGGCCTCAAGTTGGCTTCAAGTTGGTTGGAAGCTTGCCCTGGGATAAGCAAAATGCTCCCCTAGAACCCTAGAAACTGACATGTCGGAAACAATGAGATCGAGAAAACAGTCATCAACTTCGTAAAACCCATTCGTAAGACCCAAGTACTGAACTTCGTTGTTCTACAGAATGCAGAATTCCCACACAGAATAAGGGGCTGCACTGCTGCTGCATGGCTAAGAACGTGGCACATAAAATAGTGGCACAGGTTAAAAAGAATCCTGGAATACCGTTGGCGTCCGATCGTCACCATCATGGAGTGGACGATCGCAGGACTGACCTTAAGCATTTTGGAAAAAATTTGAACCCAGACCAAATTCTCGGGAAACAGGTGGTATGGTTAGCCATACGCTCGTTTTTCTGGATTGGTCTACAGGAGCTAACTATGAGCTATCGGATGAGTCGCCGCGCCTATGCAGAAACCTACGGCCCCACGGTGGGCGATCGTGTGCGATTGGCCGATACCGAACTCATCATTGAAGTGGAACAGGACTACACCACCTACGGCGATGAGGTTAAGTTTGGCGGCGGCAAGGTGATCCGCGATGGCATGGGACAGTCCCCCATTACCAATGCCGATGGGGCTGTGGATACGGTGATTACCAATGCGCTGATTGTTGATTATTGGGGCATTGTCAAAGCGGATATTGGCATCAAGGATGGGTATATCTGCGCGATCGGCAAAGCGGGGAATCCCTACATTCAGGATAAGGTTGATATCATTATTGGCCCTGGGACGGAGGCGATCGCGGGGGAGGGCTTAATTCTGACCGCTGGCGGCATTGATACCCACATTCACTTTATTTGTCCGCAACAAATTGAAGTGGCGATCGCGGCGGGCATCACAACCATGATCGGCGGCGGGACAGGGCCAGCGGCGGGCACCAATGCAACGACTTGTACACCGGGGCCATGGTATCTGGGCCAAATGTTGAAGTCCCTAGATGCCTTTCCCATGAATTTTGGGTTGCTAGGCAAGGGCAATTCGGCCCAACCAGAGGCGTTGGAAGAACAGGTGGAGGCAGGGGCGATCGGCCTCAAGCTCCATGAGGACTGGGGCACCACCCCGGCAGCGATCGATACTTGCCTCGGCGTAGCGGAAGATTATGATGTGCAGGTGGCAATTCACACCGATACGCTGAATGAGGCGGGGTTTGTGGAAGACACGATCGCGGCCTTCAAAAATCGCGTCATTCACACCTACCACACGGAAGGCGCAGGTGGCGGCCACGCTCCGGATATTATCAAAGTTTGCGGTCAGCCCAATGTGTTACCGTCTTCCACTAATCCGACGCGGCCCTACACGGTGAATACGTTGGATGAGCATTTGGATATGCTGATGGTGTGCCACCACTTGGATCCCAGCATTCCGGAGGATGTGGCCTTTGCAGAGTCGCGGATTCGGCGGGAAACGATCGCGGCGGAGGATATCCTGCATGATTTGGGGGCGTTTAGTATTATTTCATCGGACTCCCAGGCCATGGGACGGATTGGGGAGGTGATCCTTCGCACCTGGCAAACCGCGCACAAGATGAAGGTGCAACGGGGTGCCTTGGCAACCGATCCGGCAACCCATGATAACTTCCGGGTGAAACGCTACGTTGCGAAGTATACGATTAATCCTGCGATTACCCACGGGATTGCGAAGCATGTTGGTTCGGTGGAAGTGGGTAAGTTTGCCGATTTATGTTTGTGGAAACCGGCGATGTTTGGCGTGAAGCCGGAAATGGTGATTAAAGGGGGAATGATTGCTTGGTCGCAGATGGGGGATGCTAATGCCAGTATTCCAACGCCGCAGCCGGTACATATGCGTCCGATGTTTGGCAATTTTGGCAGTGCGATTCATGGAACTTCGTTGACGTTCGTCTCGAAGTCGGCTTTGAAAAAAGGGGTACCGGATGCGTTGGGCTTGCAGAAAAAAGCAGTGGCGGTTTCGGGAATTCGCAGCTTGAGTAAGCGGGATTTGAAACTGAATGATGCTTTGCCGCAGATGGAGGTTGATCCAGAAACCTATGAAGTACGGGCGGATGGGGAATTGCTGACCTGTGAACCTGCAACGGTGTTACCCATGGCGCAGCGCTATTTTCTGTTCTAGAAATTTGCTGTGCTAGAAATCCACGGCTGGAGGGGCGATCGCGCCCCCCTTTATCCTGCGATCTCATCACTCTTTAGGGACAAGCTCAACCTGAGTTATCCAGTTCCTATGACTCCGACCATCAAATAGGATGTAACCGAAGAGGGTGCTTGTCAGGTAACGAGGAGCTTTGGAGGATTTCACTCTATATTAACAACAGTTACCAGAGTAATCGCTATGTATATTGTCATTGGTGGGGCAGGAATGATGGGACTGGGGTTAGCCCAGCAGTTATTAAATCTCGGTCATACTGTGGCAATCATTGATTTAGACCCACTTGCCTGTCGCTTTGCCCGTGAGAAAATTGGAGTCATGGCATTTGAAGGTAGCGCTGTTAGCACAAAGGTTCTGATCGAGGCGGGGATTCGAAAAGCCAATGCAGTGGTTGCTGCACTCAGAGATGACGCATTGAATTTAGCGATGATTACATTGTCGAGGAGTTATGGGGTTTCCCATATCGTAGTGCGAATGCGAGATCAGGAATTTCTAGAAGCTTACCGCTTAGCTCAAGCCAGCCACATTATCAGCACAGTTGATTTAGCCGTTGCAACCATGGTAAATGCCATCGAATACCCCGAAGTTGAGTCAATGATGCACTTTGAGCAGGGACAGGTAGAAGTGTTGAAATTGCCTGTCCCAGTCAATTGCTATGTGGCTGGTCGCACCGTTGCCCAAATTGCTCAAGACCCACGTTTTCCCAACAGTTCACTGATCATTGGTTATCAGGGCCATGCCTGCGCCAATTTAGAAATTCCAAATGGGAGTACTGTGCTGGAAGCGGGTTCGACGATTCTGGTTGTCACTCGTCCTGAGTTCGTTCACCAAATGATTGATTTTCTGGGCATTCAGGCTAGTCATCTTCCAACTTTAGAAGTTTCTCATCCAAATCTTTAACGTAAGACTGTACTAGATCTTCTGGCACAATCCGCTTGCGGAGTGCATCGCTTACGGCTCCTTTTTCTGCTAGAAGAAGCTGCCGCCGAATGGCATCTAGCCCACGACGATCGCTCCGTAGTTGATCTGCCCGATATTGATTATAAACGTCACGCAGCACCCGTTCTGACTCTGCGACCCGTGCCTGGTAGGACGCCCAAAGCTCTTCGTAAACTGCCTTGGGTAGTACACCTGACTTAAGTAAACTGTCTAATTCGTCCTGAGCGGCTTTAGCTGCAATCATCTGAATCTGCAACTTTCCAGCCTGTTCCATTGCATTAGAAGCTTGATTGATTTTTAACCGTTTGACTAGCCAAGGTAGACTTAGCCCTTGTCCAACTAGAGAAAACAGCACTGTGCCAAAGATCAATTCAATGATGTCGTTTCGTCCAGGCAAAGTTAGTGGAATACTGAGGGCCAATGCCATTGACAAAGAACCTTTAATATTCCCTAGGAATAAAACATGCTGCCAGCGTAGGGGAATGGGGCGATCGAACCAACGCAGTCCGGCTAGCAACAAATAGACTGAGAGAATTCGTCCCAGTTGACACGCCAAAATCACAAGCAGGATAGACGGTAGAATGCTCCACAGCGTCACCGGGTTAATTTCAATGCCGATTAGCAAGAAAATAAATGTATTGACTCCAAAACCTGCATACTCCCAAAAACTCAACAAAGTCATGCGATCGGACGCAGATGCAGTGCGAGGTAACCCAAGATTGCCAAAAATGAGTCCAGCAATGACTACCGCCACCGCACCCGATACCCCCAAGAATTGTCCGATCTGAAAGGTGCCTAATGCTAAGGCAACTGTCAACAATAATCGACTTAAAGGGTCATTGATCTGAGCAAAAATAGGCAAACTTAAGTAGCCTAAAATAGCTCCCACGAGTCCTCCACCCACAGCAACGACCAGTAGCTCTCTGACGCCTCCAATGACAGTCAGAGAGCCTGTTGCATAAACCACCAGAATCAAATTGAAGGAAACCAAGGCAGCGGCATCATTGAACAGAGTTTCTCCCTCTACAATGGTCGTTAATCGTGAAGGGACACGGATTTCCTTAAAAACAGCAATCATCGACACCGTGTCTGTATTTGCGAGAATGATCCCAATCAGTAGAGCCGGAATCCAGCTTAGCCCTAGCCCAAATTTCACCAGAACCGCAATAATTGCCGAAGATAAGATCGAGCCTGGGCCTGCCAGCAGTGCAATGGGTTTAAAGGTGCTACGGAGATGACTAATATGGGTATTGATTGCTGCTTCAAATATCAGAATAGGTAGGAAAAGATTTAAGACAAGAGATGGGTCTAACCCAATTCGACGGGACAAAACCTCCGTGATGGGCAACCCTGCCAATACCAAACCTGTGACGTACGGAATGCGCAATCGCTGGGTTACAAGGGCAACAGCCGTTGCAATCATGAGTAGAATGATCAAGATGATCACTAGCTCAGGAATAGCTCCTACTATTTTGCTGTCTGTAGCGGAATAACTGCTTAAAGGGGTTTGTTGCGCTAAAATCCACTCTATCACCGATCCTCCTCCCATAACCTTGCTCTCCCTCAAAATCACCGGGCTACTACCGTTTGAGTTTACCGGAGAGGATTAGTTTTGCGGTAAGCGTAACTGCAATTATGTATGAGATGCTTGGACGAATGCCAATGAAGCTAAAGCAGCATTTCTGGGTCTGTTGGGCGATCGCTGCGATCGTCCTTACCGCCTGTTCAACTCAAACTGACCTACAAAAGCAACCATCCAGCCCTGAGCGTAAAACCTCGTTGAGAGCAGCCACTGTAAATCCCTCAAAAGTAGTGATGGGACAGACCTTATATGTTCCGATTTACTCACATATTTATCACTATAATAGCCAGGATCATATGGTGCATCTGTCAGCTACGCTGAGTATTCGCAATGCAGATCTGACTAATTCGATCATGATTACTTCTGTACGGTACTATGACACTAATGGGCAACTGATTCGACAAGATGTTGAGAGTCCAGTAGAACTCAAACCACTTGCTTCCACAGACTTCTTTATTGCAGCAGACGATACAAGGGGGGGATCAGGTGCAAACTTTATTGTGGAGTGGGTTGCAGAAAAAAAGGTTTATGAGCCTGTCATTGAAGCTGTCATGATTAGCACGCATTATCAACAAGGGATTTCGTTCGTCAGTCCTGCTAAAGTTCTTAAACAACACGGAATGCAAAACTGATCTCAGCAGACTATTGCTCTTCAAAAAGAGAAATTAGAAAAGAAGAATAAGTTGCTTAAGTACTGAATTATTCCAGTGCTTAGCTTGGCGCAGTAAATAGTGTAAGGCAGTCTCTTCGTCATTCAAGTATTTTCTGAATGAGCGTCCTTATACTTGTGGAGATCCCAACAGGGATCTCACAGCCGGACAAACAATTGATGTGAGAACAGTCAAGCTAGAACTTGATCCTGTTGCTTTAGGCAAAGAGTGCCCTATGTATAGGATCCTATGTATTGAGATAACTATTGCTAGATCGATCTCGTTGCATCAGGCTCACGTGTTTCCAGTCTGAACCGGGAACGGGAACGGGTCTGCTCCAGAGAACACGATCGGAGAAACGCAAGGCATGCAATTGGTCAATCGCTGCTTGTACTTCTTTGCGAGTGCCTAGGAGATAAAATTGCAATGGCTGCCGATCGTCCTCGATGACACGATCGAGATCGCCAAAACTAATAAACATGGGATTTCTCCAGATTGTAGAGAGGGGAAGAAACCCCAAAAATTAAAGCCACCCTTACACAAGACAAAGTAGGGTGGCCCGATCGAATGTTACAATCCGTGTCAGACCTCCTAGCTGCTCTTTCCAGCTTGGGGGTTTAGCTGCCCTCTGTTGTTACCAGCAACGTTGGGTAGCGCTTCAATTTTTGGGAAACAAGCTGATTCAATCGGGACTGAAAAAACACGGTTGTACTCAGCTATGAAAACTAAGCCTACGAATAAACCAGGCTTCTGTCAAGTACTGAGATAATTCGCAACAGTGTGATATTTGGCAACATCGATCGATTCTCTAGAACCTTCGCCTAGCATGGAAAGAACGATCGAGTTATTTTAAGGGCTGGATGGTGCAGAAATGGGTTGTGCGTGTGTGGGTAGTGCCCTGAAGGGCAGGATAGAATAGATTAAGAGGAACTCAAGAGATTGTGAACCGGAGGTACTGACGATGACAATGCATACCTGTCCAAGTTGTGGGTCACAAGAGGTCAGTCGCAATGGTCTGACCCGGCATGGCAAACAAAATTATAAATGTCGCGACTGTGGTCGTCAGTTTGTCCTCGATCCCGTCTGGAAAGCCATTACTCCAGAACAGTATGAACTGATTGAGCGGATGCTACTCGAGCGCGTCTCCCTAGCGGGAATTGCCCGGATTCTGCAAATTTCTGAAGATACCGTGCAACGCTATGTCAACGCCAAAGCTGCTGTTGTGCCCCAACAAGTGGAGGTGAGTGAGAAACCAAAAAAGCGCCTAAATGTCCAGATGGATGAGTTGTGGTCATTTGTCGATGAGAAAGGCAATGAGCAGTGGGTTTGGTTGACGATCGATGCTCAAACGCGAGAGATTGTCGGGGTTCAAGTGGGTGACCGGAGTGCGGCATCGGCTCAAGCGTTATGGGAGTCGATGCCCCCGGTGTATCGGCAATGTGCAGTGA
>NZ_JBLZFX010000076.1:0-28762 GCF_050753345.1 Alkalinema pantanalense CENA528
GTTCATCCTTGGCCTGATGAGTTAATCGCTTTAAGTCGGGCAGTTCTGTCATCCTTTCACTCTAGCCAATTTCTCCAAAATTGCAACACCCCAGTCGAGTAATTACCGCCGATTTACTCCCTCTGCCCAGGCTGTGTTTAACCTGATCCCCACAGATTTAGGCCGCCCCATCAGTGATCTGCGGTTTAGCATTGTTGGTTCCGATCTGGAGGAATTGGTAAGTGAGGTGATTGGTACTCTGAATCCGGTGGAACGGGAAGTGCAGGATCAGCAGGGGCATTGGTTTATGCTACGCATTCGCCCCTACCGTACCATTGATAATCAGATCATGGGCGCGATCGTAGCGCTGGTGGACATTGACAATCTGAAGTACACAGAGCAAAGCCTACGCCAAACGCAGTCTCACCTAGAAACCGAACTCGAAGCCATGCAACAGGTGCAGGATCTGAGTTTGCAATTGGTTTCCGCCTTGGATTTGGATCGGATTTTAAATCAAGCCCTTGGAGCAACGATGGGCTTGCTCCATGCCGATGGGGGAACCATCCAACTCTATGATCCCCAACGGGATTTATTGGAAATCATTGCCCATCAGGGGTTTAACCCTGCGTTTCTCGATGACTTCCGGGAGGTGCGGTGGGATGATAGCTTGGCTTGTAGCCACGCCCTGAAGGAAGGGCAACGGGTGATTATTGAGGATGTACAAACTGATCCAGAGTTTGCCCATTATCGCCCTATCGCAGCAGCAGGGTATCGAGCAGTCCAGTCCACTCCGCTGATGGATAGCCAAGGCCAGGTCCTCGGGGTGCTTTCGACTCATTTCCATCAGACCCACCGCCCCGCCGATCGGGAGTTGCGCATCCTAGATCTCTATGGCCGGATGGTGTCAGCCATGATTTCCCTAGCGTTGGCTCAGCGCGATCGCCAAGTTTTGATCGATCAAGCCCGAGTAGCTGAGGCTGCCAATGCCAGTAAGGATGAATTTCTGGCCATGCTTTCCCATGAACTACGAACTCCTTTAACTAGCATTATGAGTTGGGCTCAACTGATGGAGCGGGGGCTCTTAGATGCAACGGAGCAGCACCAAGCGATCGTGGCTATTCTTGAAGGTGCCTTGAGCCTGACCAAACTGATCGAAGATTTGCTGGATGTTTCTCGTATTATTCAACAGCGTTTTGAGATTGTTCCCCAAGCCTGTGACTTACCGGCAGTGCTGCGGCAGGCGATTGATTTATTGCAGCCCCAAATGGCCGCGAAGGGCCTTCATCTAGCCATAGACTTTCAACCCTGTCCAGTGCAACTGAAGCTCGATTCGACTCGCATCAGTCAGGCTTTCTTAAATCTTCTCTCCAACGCGATTAAGTTTACCCCCAGTGGCGGTACCATTACGGTGCTGTTAACGGACACATTGACCCAGGTACAGGTGCAGGTAAGGGATACCGGGGAAGGGATTGCTGCCGATCAACTTCCCTATGTTTTTGAGCGTTTTCAGCAGGCAGATTCTTCCAATACGCGGCGGGCAGGTGGTTTGGGGTTAGGATTGTTTCTCGTGCGCTCGATTGTTGAAGCCCATGGAGGAACGGTCGTGGCCGATAGTTCAGGCGTGGGTCAGGGCGCTACGTTTACCATTACCCTACCCAAGGTCACCGCTACCTTGCCTACGACGATCGCACCTAGGGAGCAATTCTCGTTAGCACCTGTGGCTATGACAAAGAGATTTACTGAACGGTCAACGGATCTGACCCTAGCGGGCATCAAAATTTTGTTGGTGGATGATGATGAAATGACCTTAGTGGCAATTTCCTTTGCTTTGCAGCAGTTTGGCGCGATCGTAACTAGCGTATATTCTGCAAGGGAGGCGATGGAACAGCTTAGCCAGGAACTGCCCGATATCATTATTAGTGATGTGGGATTACCAGATATCAATGGCTATGATCTCATCCGACGAATCCGAGCTTTGCCACCGGAACAGGGAGGACAATTGCCTGCAATTTCTTTGTCGGGCTATGCCGATCAGCAAAGTGTCGATCTCGCACTCAATGCAGGATTTCAAGTTCACATTAGTAAACCGATGGATATTGATGAACTGATTGCCTGGGTGCTAAGGCTGATCCAGACTTAATGGGTGGACTTTCCCAAATTGACCCGCTTTACCCGTTCACCAGACTACCACCTCACCAAACTACAATTCTCACCAGACTAACAGCCCTATCAGATCTATTGCAGAGGCTGAAGATTTTCCTGCAGAAGTGTAATCACAAGTTCAGGATCGGTCATTTCTTTCATGGTATCTGCTTCGATGTCCTTACGATCGACCACGTTGGGTAAATCAGCCCGCAATTCCTCAAGCAGCCCAATGATTTTTGCAATTTTTTGTTCTGTTAATAAGTCTAGCTGTAGCATCAAATGGGACTGTTGGTTAGCTAGATTATCTTGGCGATTTTGTCGAATTAAAAGGGTGGTGGATAGGAGCAAGGCAACCGTATCTAGCAACTGTTCATGCAACTGATAGTCTGGAATCCCTAAATTGAGAATACCCATGCGATGCAGCTTACTGACTAGCCACCACAGAAAGAAAAAGATAATTAAGGCGTAGAGAAAAACAGGCTTGCTACTCAGCATTGCCAAGCGATCGAGAAACTTTAGGTGAATTGTCTCTTGCTCTTCGTACTGATCATAGAGTTTGATTACTGATTCAACATTCTTAAGAACCTGATCTGGAACTCCTAGCTTTGAGTTGACCATTGTTTTTTCCTACCTTAACTGAACTAGATTCGATTTACCTGAAAATAAATTCTGATTAGTAGCTGTTTTGTAATTAATCTACTAATTACTACAACGTATGTGATGCAGCATGTGCGATTCAGTGTGTGTGGTGCAGCATGTGTAATGTAGTGTGTGTCATGAAAGGTTTGTAATTCAGACTATGCAACGTCATGGGTTTCACTCAACGTGTGTTGAATGCAATGCATATGAGGTTGAATGTCTAGGGGAGTTGATAGTTGGTAACGCGAATCTTAAAGTTACTTTGTTGGGGATTCTCTGGTATGACAAAGACTCCCTCCTCTACCTCTTTTCTGGATAGAAAGTCAATTTCCTGGGTTCCGACCTCTTGGGTCTGGCCATTACGCTGAATTTCTCCAACGAGTTGGACTTGAGTAGCTGTTTGATCCCCTTCATTGGTGACTTTAAAAGGCACATGGAATTGGCCCGATCGTTCCTGCATTTTCTCCCAATCTAGGGAAACTACGGGATTAGGCGGCTTCTGGGTATTGGGTTTTAACCACAGCACGCCCACCAATGCAATCAAGCCACTCACGATCGTCAAAGAAATGCCAAAACTGAGCCATTCGATCGGGGTTCTTTGAGGTTGTTGGGACTGATGCGGTGATTGAGTTGAATCTGATTGAGTTGAGTCTGATTGCGTTGAGTCTGGGGATGCTGGCTCTTGCTCTAATGCCGTATTCCCTTGCGATGGTTTGTCCCCTCGCTCTGAGCCGAACTGAAAATTTTGATTAGATTTCATAGTGCCAGTCTTCCTGCCGCTCCCCCGATCGTAGCCGGTAATCCTAAGACAATAGTGTAACTAACCCATAGGGTGGGCGGATCTCCCCATTGGAGTAACTGGAAAAACCAAAGCATGCCACAAGCTACGACTAAAGATACGAGGTAGGACATGACCGTTTCACTGAGCGGCGTTTGAAATAGACCCCGCTGCTTGCGTCGTTTGGTTTGATCGGAAAAATTAGCTTCAAAAACAATGCCGTAGGAAATCAACAAAGAAGCCATAATCGTTAAAATCAGCCAAGGCCCAGAGGTATTTGCAGCCAAGGTTCTGACTTCGTCGGTGGGGGCAATGCTAAAGGCAATAATTAAAGCGCCGGTCATCGTAGCCAGAATATCATTGAAAGTATCCTGCCACAGAACGGACGATCGGGCCTGTTGTGGGCGATCGGCATTCTTAGCATCATTGTTGGTGCCATCGTTAGTGCCATCGTTGGTGCAATCGTTGGTACCACTGTCTACGCTACTATTTGTGTCCTTATCTGAATCATCATTATTGGTTAAAAATTGATTGGCGAGACTGACTCCCATGGACAAGGGAACACTCTCAAAAATTACCTTTCCAAGTATTTCATGAAGTTGGTTCTCTAAGGTTACTTCCCGTAATAGGACTAGCAGAATGAATGAGCAGACAATACCGATCGCTAGCGCTTCGACGGTATCCATAATGAGGAGTATCCAATGTACCGAGGAAGATTTTCGGAAGCCCGCTGTATAGTTCAAGCCAAAAACAACGATACTCGTAATTGCTAGCGATGCGAGCATGATCGGCGGAGTCACAGAGGAGCCAATCCACCAAACTTCCATCGTATACAGAAGGGGAATCCCAAATAAAAAGCCACCACAAGCGCCCCGGACGAGATCTTGACATTCTCGTTTTAGAGCGGATTGACGGTGGCTTTGGTGCTGTGTAGAACGAACCTGTGCCATAACTGCGATTTAATTATTTTTGACTAGCTTCTAAGGATTTTTCGGGGGTGCCGGAGCTCAAAAAGCTCGGTAGAGTCCGATCGGCAAAGTAGCTGTTGAGGAATGTGGTGCCCAGGGAAAGAACAACAGGGCCTAATAGAGTTGCTGCTGTACCGTGAACTGCAAAGCCCGGAACGACAACGCCTGCTAACCAGAAACAGATTCCGTTAACAACAAACGAGAACAAGCCTAACGTCAGGAAATTAATGGGGAGCGAAAGGAGCGAAAGTACCGGACGAATGGTTCCGTTGATTAAACCAATGGCCAGGGCAGCAACGATCGCGGCTGGGAAGTTAGCAATGTAAACGCCTTTAAACAGAATATCTACAACGAGTAGACTGAGAGCGGTTACTAAAGTGGTTAAGAAAAAGCTAGTCATGGGAAACCTCTATAGGGGATCAATTAAGTATTAATAAGAGTCTGACTTTCGCATCCAGTGCGCGTTAGCAGAATGTAGCAGAGTAGGACGTAGGAGAGAATTAAAGATTTTCAGGGTTCATCACTTCGTCATAACGGGTTAGTGCCCACAGTGCATGGATAATGCCGGGAACCCAACCCAGGAGGGTCAATAGAATACTAATGATGAGGGTTGTGCTAACACCATAGGTCAGAAAAACAGCCGCAGGGGGCAATACAATGGCGAGTAGATAACGTAAGGGTTTCATTGAAAGTACTCCGTTTAATTAGTGTAATCAGTTTAATCAGTAGTCAAGGAACAAAATGGTTGAGAGCGAAGGCTCTCAGAGCTATAAAGCCTTCTGCAACTTGACCCTAGGGTTTTGGAGAATCCGATCGCAAGCGGTTTTTAACTTGAGCCAGCAATTCTTTTTCCATCCGTGAGACGGTTTGCCCTAATTCGTTGACCTTGCGTTCAACTTGGGTTTGCTTTCGTTCCGCTAAAACAGGTTGATCGGGATTTGCTCGCTGTGCATCCAGTTGCTGGTTGTACCAGTCTTTTGCATCCGTCGCCTTCCCCCGAACTGTCAGATAGCGATCGCCGTAGCGTTGTATCATCTGTTGGTCAAGGCTCTCTAGACCCTGCTTCAGCTCCTGGTAGGACTGTTTCGCTTCCGCTTCAGGATTTCGAGAAAATGACAACCACTTCACTTTAATTTGGGTTCCCCAACGTATTAGAGATTGTTTAAGGGTTGTCAGCGATTCAGAAAGTTGATTGTTTTCGGACATATAGAACCTCCGGAGTGGGAAATGCTGAGCAAAGTAGCCCAAGCATTTCCGGATGAATTAATAAACCTGCCTAAGGCCGTGGCCGTTAGTTCATGGCTGGCAATGCAGCTCGACCGGGTTGAGGGGCGCGTAGCTGAGCTTGACTGAACTCCGGCGTTTGGGTGTAGACCGAGGCCAGCAGAACATCTAGGACATCGGCACGGCGGGCTGCTTCGATCGCGTGGTGAGTAATGAGTTCACCGGCATTCAGGATGACCTGATCTTGATAATCGAGAATAACTCGGGTAACTGGACGGCCTAAGGCACCCTTAATCCGTTGCTCTTCCAGCGCTTGGGCACTTTGGTCACGCAGTTGGGCAGTTTTATATTTTGCCCACCGCAGCAACTGGGAGGTGCCTTCTTGTACCTGGGTTCCCAGACTTTCAGCGGTGCTACTTAACTGAGCGCGGGTAGTGTCGATCGCCTCGCCGGTGCTGGACTTAGCTGCGTCCGTGGAAGACAAACCCACGGATTTGAGCAGTTCCTTTTCCGTATTGGTGTGGCGGGCTCGTTCAACCACGGGCTGCGTAACGATTTGCCCTGGAGCCACTACAATCACACCGCTGCGAGTCCGGACAATGCTTTGGGCACGGCGGCCTAAGGCTTGATTAACTGTGTACTGGGCTGTCACAGCGCTGGTTTTGTGGGAGATGTCTTGGGCCACATTGTCTGCCTTCTGAGCCAGCTTGTCTGCAACTTCGCTAGCCCGCTGTTTGGCATCTTCCACCAAATTGCCACCCGTGGCACGATAAAGCCGATCCAAAATTCCCAAGTCCTCAGCGGCATTAACATTGGTCATAGTGACCAATTGCCCTGCTTCCAAGAACATTGTTCCATCGGGTTGCAAAACGGATTCCTCGGTGGTGCGGCCTAGGACGTAGTTGCGTTGAACCTCGACCGGAACGATCGTATTAGCAATTTGACTAGTTGCTTGACGGCGGACTTCCTGAACTTGATCCCCTGCTTTTTGCGCAGCTTCCTGGACTTTCTCGCCCGTCGTTTGCATGGCTCCCTTGATGCCACCGACTTGCTCTTCCATCAACTCTGCAACTACTTCCGGCACAAAGGCATAGTCTTCTCCGATGCGCAGCGTTTGCAGGACAGGTACAAAGGAACGTCCAGAGTAGGCGTCAGCAAAAATTCCGCCGGAGACCTCATAACCCTCAACAACACCACTATTTTCATCGAAATATAGGTCAACCATTTTGCCTAAATTCTGACCAGTTACTGTCAGAATTTGGGTGCCTTTCATGATGTTATTGTGTTCCAAAATGGCTGCTATCGTATTGTGGGAGGATGCAGAAATTAAATCTTCTTTGGAACCTGTAATGACTGCATCTGCACCGATCGAGTGAACTGATTCGATCGGAATTACCTTCGCATCTCTTAAAAAGCCTGGTTCTTCCACAAGTAATGCCACCAATAGGTTGCGCTCTTGGTCAAAAATTAAATCCAGAACTTTTGCAAACCTTTTTCCAGTATCAAATGCCACGATCGGGCATCCAATTAAATCGCTACCTTTCCGCATGACCTAACTCCCAAAAATCAACTTTTCATTCGACGTAAACTACTTTAGAGATTGAAGCAAGTACATAGATTGATGCCAGCAAGCATCTCCGTGCATCCTAGAAATATTTGAATGGTCTCGATTGGTACAAGACGCTAATCCAGCCGGCGTTTCAATTTTTTAGGTCGTACCAATTTATTAAGGTAGACAAAACTGATGCAACGGAAGCTGAGAGGATAGGATGAACACAGGATAAATAATCTACAGAAGCTGCGTATTGGCTGGCTTAACTCATCTTGGCTTCAAACGCTGAAAATTGGCAAAATTTCGTAATTCTTGCACAAACTTCCATTTAAATTTTCGTGCAATTTCTCGTGTAATTCATTGTGTAGTTCTCAGTCTCTCCTCTATGGTGAGTTTTGCATGAGATTGACTACACAATTAAGTGACCACCGATTGACTAGAATTTAACAACGAAGTCTTATTCCTAAATCCTTTCATTAGAACTGATCAGGGGTTCGGTGAATTTCCAGTCGCTTACTACCAAAACCATTAATCAGATTGATAGCTCCAGAATATTCTAAGCCGGTCAAAATGGCTGCGAGGATCAGTAGTAAAAGGGGTAACTGGAGGGCTGTATTGGATTGCTTTCCTACGAAGCGTGGCATAACTTGGTTCCTCAAAGGGTCTCAGTAACAGTTTCAGGAAAAAATAAGAGGTTAGATCGTAAAGAAATCTTCTAGGTGGAGAACTATTGATAGATCAACCACCTAGACTTAGGGGGTAATGTATAGGGAGAATGAATTTTGAGTTAACTTGAATCAGTCAAGTTCCAATCCAGTTAACTCAAATCTAAAGTGTTCAGTGGTAGACCACTAACGGTAGACCACTAACGGTAGACCGTTAACAGCGGCTCACTAACGACGACGGATATCTTCAGAAGCATTTAGAGTATCTGCTTCTGTTTGCTTCATCCGGCCTTTTGCAACCTTCGTAGGGTCATCGGTTGCTTCGCCGATAGTTTCCTCAATCTTGCCTGCAACATTTTTAGCTGCTGCTTCCACTCGGGTTTGAACACCTTCAGCAAAGTCTTGAGCTTTTTCCTTCAGGTTTTCTGCACTGTGGCGCACATTTGCTTCCGCTTGCTTCGCCTTACCTTCGTGCTGATCTGCGGGGTCACCCGTAACGTTGCCGATCGCCTCTTGAGCCTTTCCTTCAAGATTTTTAGCTGTTGCTTTAGCCTTTCCTTCTAAACTCATGATTAATACTCCTGCGAGTGATTTAAGTGTTCTGTGAATCGAAGCGTGAATAGTGGCGGTTAAGTAAAGTGGTTAACTTGTTTCTCTTGCCCGCAACCGCTTCGATGTCTTTAATGTAATCAACTCAACCGAAGTATCCGTCTATCAAAAGGGGGCGATTTTATACTGTTCTAGGGAAGCAACTGGAAAACGGGATTAAGTGGATGGGGTAGAATTGGCTCAAAGCGTTGCTATATCAGGCATTGAGTCCCTCATCCTTTGGAACTGTGCTCCCCCTCACTTTAGGAAGATTCAGGTTCTGCCTAGCATTGAGCCAATTCTGTTTATTCAATCAAACCTGCTCTGAGCGCTAGAACCGCCGCATGGGTTCGATCGTCCACGCACAGCTTATTCAAAATATGGCGCACGTGGGTTTTGATGGTGCCGACGGTTACAAATAGAGTTTCTGCAATCTCAGCATTGCTATAGCCGCGCACAATGAGTTGTAAAATCTCAATTTCCCGATCGGTCAAACCAGCCTTTCCAACAATTTCCTCATATTCCGCATCTAACGCCTTAATTTGCACCGTTTTCTCGGTTTCTGGCGCTGTCACCACTTCCTGCTGCCGAACTTGTTGGAGCACAATGCTGGCGATCGTGGGATCGATCCAAGGATTGCCCTCATGGGTCGATCGAATGGCCTCTTCCAACTTATCCATGCTGATGTCCTTCATGCAGTAGGCATCAGCCCCCGCCGCAAAGGCCGCCATAACGGAATCTTCCCCCTTGTGCATGGTCAACATCAAAATTTTCGTTGAAGGCTCCGTCTCAGTAGAATATTCGCGAAATCGCCGCAGCATCTCAATGCCATCCATATCGGGTAACCCAATGTCCACGATCGCAACATCGGGTTTTTCGCTGGTCATTAGTTTTAATCCTTGGATCCCATTGGCTGCTTCCCCAATGACGCTGATGCCTTCACGGCGCTGGAGGGCAGCTTCTAATCCCATTCGAGTAAGGTCATGATCCTCGACAATTACAATCCGGATGACGTCTTCCATGGTGTTTCTCCTTAAATTTTTGAATTGAGACTCAAGTTTTCTAAATTGAGAGTCGTCAGACTGTGAGAGTAATTAGACTGTGAGAGTAATTAGACTGTGAGAGTAGTTAGACTGTGAGAGTAGTTAGACTGTAGCTCTCCCAACATCACAGTTTTACTTCTAGCGTTATATTAATACAGACAAGGGGAAATTTAGCCGATCGCTCAGTAGATTGCAGGTTCAGTTAGGAACTCCTTATTTTTCTGTGGTAGAGATGGGGCTGAAAGTTAGGGATGCCAGAGCTGTCTAGGATAGAGCCACTTAGGATAGAGCCACTTAGGATAGAGCCATTTAGAATAGAGCCGTCTGATATAGAGGGGATCATCTCTGATTAGCATGATGACGGCTTAACGCATGGCGTTTGAACGGGTTGATGGATGATAAAAGTGATACCTGAAAAGCTGAGTTGCTAAAAAAATGGATCACTAAAAACAAGCCTTAGAATGCAATCCATAACTCTATTGAAAATTAATTCAAAACATAAATAGTTAGACTATGAAACTTCAAAATAAAGTTGCAATTGTAACGGGATCTGGTACAGGTATTGGTCGAGCGACAGCAATCCTTCTAGCTCAGCAGGGCGCGAGGATTGGGGTGATCGATCGCACCATTGCCCAAAGTCAAGAAACCGTAAAAACCATTGAAAGTCAGGGTGGGCAGGCTATATGGCAACATGCCGATGTCTCCCAACCCGATCAAATGGAACAGGCGATCGAGCAAGTGATGCGGCAATGGGGACGAATTGACATTGTGGTGGCCAATGCTGGAATTAATGGAACTTGGGCTCCGATCGAAGATTTGCTCCCGGAGGAATGGGATACCACGCTGCACACGAATCTCAAGGGCACCTTCTTGACTGTGAAATATGCAGTGCCATATCTCAAGCAGCGATCGGAGGGATCAATCATTATCGTTTCTTCTGTGAACGGTACCCGAGGTTTTAGTTTATCTGGTGCGACCGCCTATGCCTGCTCTAAGGCGGCCCAGGTGGCCTTTGCCAAAATGATCGCCTTGGAATTAGCCAAATATCACATTCGAGTCAATGTGATTTGCCCCGGCGCGATCGAAACAGGAATTAACGACCATGACTCCCAACGTCGCCGCCTAGAAGAAATTCAAGAACCCGTTGAGTTTCCACGGGGAAACATTCCATTAACGGGGGGACATCCCGGCAAATCTGAAGATGTAGCGCAGTTGGTGCTATTTCTAGCCTCCACTGAATCTAGCTACATTACAGGGACTGAGATTTGGATTGATGGAGCGGAGTCACTGATTAAGGGCTAGGCCAATGCCAAACAGGGGGCATTGCAGAGGGGGCATTGCCGAGGGGACATTGCAGAGGGGACATTGAGTCAACTAGTCAACAATTAGATCAGAAATTAGATCAGAATTTAGATCAGACGTGAGGAGCGATTGAGGTGTGACAGAGGGCATCCCAAAATTATTAAATCTTTCTATAGTCAAATATTATTCTTCAATGAATGGTCTTAAAATAATTTTCCACTAGTGACTAAATTTATGCGGATTCTTCGATGTTTCTGAGCGATCGTTCAGATTGTGACTAGAGCTTCTGACGTGAATTTTATAAGTACTTTATAATTGTGTAGTCAGTCCGTGCGGTAACTTGTTGCAGTCAGACTTTACAGATGGCTGCAACGTCTGATTACAACGTCTGATAATTTTTCATCTACTTTTAAGGCGATCCACTTTTTATAAGGTGCCCCACTTTTAAGCTTCCTGAGTTCTGGCCAAACGTATTTTTCCTCGCAGTAGGAGTTCATCGCCTATGCCCTATTCCTTTGCCCTCTCCTGCTGTCAAAAATTACTCGATCGCATGACTGACATCGCCTGGATGATGGACGATCGAGGCAACCTGAGGCTAACCAATCCTGCGTGGAAGCGGTTTACAGGACAATCAAGCTCAGCGCAAGACCTGGGGGTGTTGTGGGACTGGATTGAACCTAGCGATCTCGATCGCATTCAATTAGCCTGGGCCGCTGCGCAGTTCTCCCAGCCTGTCGTTGAATGTAAGGTTCGGATCAAGAGTGCTGAGGGCCTCTACGAGTGGATGCAGGTCAACCTCGAATTGATGGGGAATGACACGACCAAGGCGGATGGCCAGCAGAGTTTAGAAGACAGCACTGAAAATACCTCCTCCAACATCCCTTTTGCCAATCATCGGGCCTGGGTGGGGGTGGCAATTCGGCTTGGTAGCGGCAATATGCTACCCGGAACCCGGCAATCGAGTCAATTTTTAGAAGCTCTGTTGAACCATGCTTCCGATGGCATTGTGGCTTGCGATGCCCAGGGGCAATTGGTTCTGTTTAACCGAGCGGCACAAATGTTTCACGGGTTGCCCCCAGAACCCATTTCGCCGGAACACTGGTCGAATTATTACGATCTCTATGATCGATCGGGTACCCGTCCATTAGAGGTTGCAGAAATTCCCCTGTATCGTGCCTTGGCAGGCGAAACTGTCATGGGCGAAGAATTTATGATTAAGCCCAAGCAGGGCCAGCCTCGATCGCTCCTATCCAACGGTGCTTGTATTTATAGCGTCATGGGGGAAAAATTGGGGGCTGTGGTTCTCATGCACGATATTACTGCCTATAAACGCGCCTCCGCAGCCCTAGAGCAGAGTGAAAAACGGTTTCGGGCTATTTTTAATCAGACCTTTCAGTTTATTGGCTTGCTCGAACCCGATGGGACTTTGATTGAGGCCAATCAAACCGCCCTGGAATTTGGGGGAGTTACCACTGAAGAAGTCATTAATCAGCCCTTTTGGGATACGCCCTGGTGGCGCAACTCTCCCGAGAACCAACAACAGCTGCGATCGGCGATCGCCCAGGCGGCCCAAGGCGAATTTATTCGCTATGAAGCTGAAGTCATGGGGGCAGATAATCAGGCATTGACGATCGATTTTTCCCTAACGCCCATCCGAGATGACCAAGGCAACGTGACGCTGATTATTCCAGAAGGGCGCGATATTACGGCGATTAAACAGGCGGAAGCATTGCGAATCAGGACAGAACTCTACAGCGAACGACTATCGATCGCCCTGCGAGTGGCTAAGGCCGCTGCTTGGACTTGGGACGTGCAGACCAATAAACTGCATTGGACCCCGGAGTTTGAAGTGCTCTTTGACTACGAGCCGGGTACTGGTCAGCAGACCTATGAGGAATGGTTCGCTCGCATCCATCCCGACGATCGAGCCAGGGTAGAACGGGAAATACAAAAGGCGATTGCCCAGGAAACGCCTGAGTATCACTGTGAATATCGCATCCAGTGGCGAGATGGGCAAATTCGTTGGATTGATGGCGTTGGTGAAATCCATCCCGATGAACAAGGCAAACCCCGATGGATGTCCGGGCTCGCGTATGACATTACCGATCGTAAGCGCAATGAGGAAGCCCTCCAGCGCAGTGAAGAATTTACCCGGCGGATTTTAGAAAGTAATCAAGATTGCATTAAGGTCTTAGATCTAGAAGGCCAGTTGCTCTACATGAATGATAACGGCCAGTCGTTGATGGAAATCGACAATTTCAGCGAGCAAGCGGCCAATCGGTGCTGGCTCCATTTTTGGAAAGGGGAAAACCAAAGCGTAGCTAGAACTGCGCTTGAAGCTGCTAAGGCGAAGAAAGCTGGAAGATTTGAAGGATTTTGTTCGACGGCTAAAGGGACGCCCAAATGGTGGGAAGTTGCCGTGACGCCTATCTTGGGCCCCGACGGGCAGGTGGAGCAGCTGCTCTCGGTTTCCCGTGATATTACCGATCGACGCCAATGGGCCTCGGCACTCCAACAAAGTGAAGCGCTTTTTCGCACCACCTTTGAACAAACAGCCCTGGGCTTTTGTCATGTCTCCCTGGATGGTCGTTGGTTGCGGGTGAATCGAAAGCTCTGTGACATTGTGGGATATCGCCCAGAGGATCTGCTGAAAACGACCTTTCAAGCGATTACAGAGCCGGAAGATCTCCCCAAAGATCTCGCATTGGTAGAGCAGCTATTGAAGCATGAAATCCGTGAGTACTCCTTAGAAAAGCGTTATATCCACAAACAAGGGCATCACGTCTGGGTCAACATCACCGTTACCTTAGTACGGGAAGGGGGGAACCATGATGCCTTAGGAGAACCTCTTTATTTTCTGGCAACGGTTGAAGACATCAGTACCCGTAAACAGTTGGAATTGCAAAACCAGCAACAAACTGAAGAGTTACAACAGATCAACCAATCGCTGGTGATTGCCCAGCAACGGCTCCGGGAACGCAATCAAGAATTGGATCAATTTGTCTATATCGCATCCCACGATCTAAAAGCGCCGCTGCGGGCGATCGCGAACCTATCAGAATGGATTGAAGATGATTTGGTGGGGCAAATTCCCGAAGACAATCAACAACAATTGCAACTGCTGCGCCAACGGGTGCAGCGCATGGATGCTTTGATTGATGGGCTATTGCGTTATTCCCGTGTGGGTCGGCAGGATTTGGAGATTGAGCCAGTGGATGTGGCCGAGTTGGTACAGGAAGTCGTTGACTCGTTAGCGCCTCCCCCGGAATTTAAGATCACGATTACGAGTGTCATGCCCACCCTACGATCGAAGCGGTTATTACTGCATCAAGTATTTGCCAATTTAATGAGCAATGCGATTAAACACCACGATCGTCCGGATGGTCAGATCACTATTTCCTGCCAATTACAGGACGATCGATATTATCAGTTTACGATTGCCGATGATGGCCCTGGAATTCCTGAGACGGAGCACGAGCGGATTTTTGGGATTTTCCAAACCCTCCAATCAGACCATTCGACTGATAATACCGGGATTGGGTTGGCCTTAGTCAAAAAAATCGTGGAAGCTGAGGGAGGCCAGATCGGGGTGCACTGCGCTTTATCTAGGGGCTGTCAGTTTACCTTTACTTGGCCCCAGTCCATCGATCGTTAAATTTTTCTCTGGAATGCTTACTTTTATTAATTGAGAGTACGTCTGAATCATTGCTAGGGATTCAGACAAAGTTTCAGACGGAGATTCATGGGGTGGCCCGGTGGATAATAGGAAAAATTACTTAAGGAAGATGGCAGCGCTTGCAATTTGAAGGCAAGCTTAAGAGAACTTGCTGATTTAATCAATTTTCCTTGTGGGGACAGTTTGGTAAAAAACTATTTTAAGATAATGGGATGCTGAGAACTTTAAGTTGGTTAAATCGGTGGTCTCGCCTCTCCTTAACCTATCGAGGAGCTATTATTGTCACAATTCCCTCACTGTGTTTATTTGCAACAGTAGGCACCTGGTTTTGGACTCGATCAAAAAGTCTGGAAGTGACTGATCGTATTGACCAAGTGCAGGTGCGGCTGGATAAAAGTAATGAGTTGTTAATCACGCTCCTCAATGCAGAAACAGGAGTGCGAGGCTTTTTGCTGAAGAGAGATCCAGCATTTCTTGAACCGTACTACACAGCTAATCAAGCGGTTTCTCAAGCCTTACAAAACTTAGCCACATCAGTCGAAAACAGCACCGACACCAGTTCCGATAGTCGTTTACAGGTGAACACAATTCGATCGCAGGTAGTGACCACGCAACGCCTCATCGACGCGGTTCAAACCGAAACCGATGTCCAAGCCCAAGGTAAGTTGTTGCAGGATAGTAGACAGGCGATGAACAGCCTGCGCCAGGAGATTGCAGCATTTCAAAACAACGAGTATGACATTCTAAAACGTCGGCAAACCGAGCAAAACAACCTACGAACCCTGATTCAAGCCTTACAACGTTTGGCTGTTGTAGCGGGTGTGGTCTCTACCACTGGAGCAATCTACTTGTTTGGCCTGTTGGGGCGAGAACTGAAGCAACGGGAATCACAATTGCAAACACGCAATAGTTTAATCAAAACACTGAGTAACGACATTGTAGATGGGATTGTTGTCCTGGATGTTGCTGGATTTGTGGAAACTGTCAATCCTGCGATCAGCCATATGCTGGGATATTCTCCAACAGAGTTACTGGAATGTCCATTCATTCAAATTCTAGTGGAACCCACAACCCCCCTGCCCCGACCTGTACCACCTTTGCGGAGTTGGCTGGAGCAGCTACCCCGCCTAGGACGCACCTGGCAAACCCAAGCCTATCGCAAAGATGGATCGAGTATCCCGATCGAACTATCCCTCAGTGAAATTCCCGGAGAAAATCAATCGATCGCCATCATTCGGGATGTCTCTGAACAAATTAGCCTCATGCAACAATTGCAACTGCATTTGGATGCATTGGAGCGCCTGAACCAAGCCTTAATCCGTTCTAATTCGTCCCTGGAGCGACGTAACCAAGAGTTAGCCGACTTTGCCTATGCCACGGCCCACGATCTGCGAACTCCTGTGCGTGGCATCGTTACGCTGTCGGAATGGATTGAAGAGGAACTGAGTGGTTACACTTCCGAACAATTATTACATTACCTTCACTTATTGCGTAAGCGTACCCATCGCTTGAATGCACTGATTGATGGACTGTGGGAATATACCAATCTTGGCCAAACGCCCGTTACCCCAGAAGCTGTACAGTTGGATGCGATCGTAGAAGAACTCCAACAAGCCCATCCCTTGCCGGAAGGCTTTGAATTGCAGGTGCATCACCCCGTGCTGACCCTGACAACCTGCAAAGTTCATCTGAAAAAAGTTCTGGAAGAACTCTTAGAGAATGCTGTCAGACACCATGACAAACCTACCGGGCATATTGACATCTTTGCCCATTCTGGAGAAGACATGATTGAATTTATGGTGCAGGATGATGGCCCTGGTATTCCTTCGGCCTACCATACTCGGGTGTTTCGGCTGTTTGAAACCCTAGAACCCCGTGATGTGACTGAAAATACCGGGATTGGCTTAGCGATCGCAAAAAAACTGGTGGAACGGGTCGGAGGCCGTATTTGGATCCAAAGTAATGGTGAACGGGGGACCACAATTCATTTTAGTTGGCCGAAGCAACCAGACGCTTAGTAGACGCTTAGTAGACGCTTAGTAGGCGTTTAGTAGACGCTGAGGGAGAGCTGCGAGCGCCCTGTAGAGAACTTCTCCTAGACTTATCTTTCCTGGAGCCCGCTGTTCTAGAAACCCGCCTAACTCACCTCATAGCCAACGTTTCAGCGCTGGTTCCTATAAATTGCCGGGAAAATGAAAATAATACTTTTGGAAGATAGACAATTATTATAACGTCCTACAATAGAGGAATGCTGTGCAGACAGTCTGTTGGCATACTGGATTTAGGTACATCAACCGATGGAGCATTCCCGGAAACTCTAGAAGTGATGTTCTAGAAGTGATGCACCCGCAGATGAGTTCTAGTCAATCTCTCGACTTTGAGTCAATCTGTGGGAACTACTAAACGGTCAAAACTGAGATTGCCTAGGCAATAGTACAAAGTAACTCAGCCAAGGTGATTCAGCCTAAGGTGATTACTGACTAGATTTCTACCCCTAGATTTCGGGTCTAGACAGTCGTTTCTCAATCTCAACCGTTTGTCGCTATTGCCTTACCTAAGTCCCGTTATCTAGACAAAACTATCATGTTAACCATTGTGCGGAATTTAAGTATCTTACTCGTTGAAGATGATGAAGTAGACGTTATGAACGTTCAGCGGGCGCTGAAAAAGAATAGTTTAGAGGTGCCTCTACATCGTGCCGCTAACGGGTTAGAAGCTTTATCAATGCTTCGTAATGACGCAAAACATTTAACTCGTCCTGGTCATCTTTTGATTTTGCTCGATCTGAATATGCCCAAAATGGGGGGACTGGAGTTCTTGCAAGAGCTCCGTCGGGATCCGAACCTCCGTCATATTCCTGTTGTGGTCTTAACCACGTCGAAGCAGGAAAGCGATCGGGTAGCCGCCTATGAATTAAATGTTGCAGGCTATATCGTTAAGCCAATTACATTTTCGAGCTTTGTTGCAACAATGAATGTCATTAGTCAATACTGGCTACTCTCAGAAATGCCGTAACGTATCTATTATCATGAAAGATGAAACAGTTAATAATGAAAGAAACCCCGCAGAAAAGGTTGATACGAATGGAGATATTACTGTTAAGTCACAGAAAGAAACCTTGAATAATGAAAGTCTAAATATTGATAGTTTAGAACTGGAAATTCTTAAAGTTTTGGTCGTAGACGATGACCCAGTCGATCGTATGGCCGTTCGGCGAGCATTTAAAGGGGCTGACTTTCAGGCAGAGTTGATGGAAGCAGAAAACTGTGCAGTAGCCCTCTCGCTGGTCAGTACCCACGAATTTAATTGTATCTTTGTGGACTATCGATTACCAGATGGTAATGGCCTTGACCTCGTAAAACGGCTTCGTCAGCAAGGAATTCGCGTTCCAATTATTAGTCTGACAGGGCAAAGTAACGATCAAATTGCGGTCGAACTGATGAAGGCAGGAGCTTCAGATTATTTATCGAAATCTACTGTCTCTCCTGGACGATTACGGCAGGTCTTTCAAAATGTTCTGCGGGTATATCACGCGGAAAAAGCTGCCGAGTTAGCAAATCGCCAGCGAGAAGAACTGCTTCGACAGAAGGAAGAATTCATTTCACGCATGACCCATGATTTGCAAACCCCATTGGTTGCGGCAAATCGTATGTTGGAGCTTATTCAAGAAGATGCGTTTGGTGAAGTTCCTGAAAAAGTGAAGCAACGGATGAATGTCATCATCCGAAGTAATAAAGATTTACTGCAAATGGTCCGTAATATTGTCGAAGCCTATACCTATGATGCCAATGCAAAACAATTGAATCTAATTCCTTTTGAAATAACAGAACTAGTTCATGAAATTATTCAGGAACTTGGTTCCCTAGCAAAAGCGAAATCGTTGGAACTGAAGGCGATCGTCATGGATACTGAAGCGCCCCAAGCTAGTTTTGGGTTGAAGGGCGATCGATTGGAATTAAAACGTCTATTGACAAATTTAGTGGGCAATAGCTTGAAGTTTACCGATCAGGGGTCTGTCGTCCTTCAAGTCATGGCTGCTACCCCTGAAACGCCTTGGTTAACGATTCAAGTTCAAGATACTGGTAGTGGTATTGCACCTGATGATCAACCAATGCTATTTGAACGATTCCGACGGGGACAACATAAGCGATCGAATAGCGGATTAGGATTGTACCTCTGTCGGCAAATTGTCGAAGCCCACGGGGGACAAATATCAGTGGAATCGCAAGTGGGTAGCGGTAGTACGTTTACTGTAAGATTACCAACTGCCTAAGGAAATTTTTTAGTCTCTCAAAATAGTGATGCTTGTCAGTAGTGATGCCGTTACTGTTGATATAGATACCTTCCGCAAATATTTGGAGCGTAATGAATATGAAGTTTGCAACCTATGGATTAATGTTTGCCTTGGTCGCGTCCTGTGGACTAGTTTCCTGTTCCAGTACCAATGAGACTCTCAAAAAAGAAGGGGGAGAGGCCATGCAGCAAACTGGAGATGCCCTGAACAAAACCGGGGATGCGATGCAAAAGGATACCAATCGGGCCGTTCAAAAGACGAATGAAGCTGCCAAAGATGCGGGTCAAGCAGTGAAGAAAGAAACGGCAAAAGCAGCCCAGGAAACTAAGGAAGCCGCTAAGGAAACAGGGGAAGCGGTTCAAGAAGCTGGAGATGTGGTTAAGAAGGGAACGGGAGAAGCTGTAAGCAATACTGGAGAAGCGCTACAGAATGCTGGAGACAAGATGCAGAATAGCGGAGAAACGATGAAGAAAGAAACAAGAGAAAACGACCCTCGATAATCAAGTTATCCGTTGCCTAGAACGAGGACATCATACTTATATGTCCTCATTATTGATTTCATAATTGATGTTAGTAAACGCAAATTAGACATTCATGTGCGAGGACACCAGCAAACTTTGCAAGTGTCCAATGATGAAGCAGGATTTAAGAGCCTAGCCAAGCAAATTCCGCCCGCCCATGAAGTTGAGCGGGTGGTGTTGGAAGCGAGTGGAGGGTATGAACGTCAAGCAGCCCTATGGCTGAGTCAACAAGGCTATCCAGTCTGCATCATCAATGCTCGACAAAGTCGTCATTTTGCCAAGGCGTATAATCAACTGGCCAAAACGGATCGGGTGGATGCGCGGATTTTAGCTGAGTATGGCTACCGGATGGAACCGGAGATTCGAGCCCAAGCGAGTGCCGAGCAACACATCAAATGGTTACGGGAACAGATCAAAGAGATTGAATCTGAGATCAAACAACAAGTGAATCAGTGTGAAGCATGGCAACAGCAATACCAGTTGTTAGTCAGTGTACCCGGTGTGGGTGTGGTGATGAGCCATACGATTTTGGCACTGCTACCGGAGTTGGGGCAATTGACGCATAAGCAGATTGCGGCTTTAGTGGGGGTCGCGCCTTACAGTTATGAGAGTGGGCAAAAGAAAGGGCAACGTCATATTTTTGGAGGACGAGCCACGGTTTCGCTTGCTACTGCACTACCTTAAATTTGGGGATGTGCCCGTCCCACAGTAAATCATATTCCTATTCAGCAACGCCACTGAGTTGTGTAGGGGTTGTACAGCCTACCCCTGTTAAGGTGACCATTTGTACTATTATCTTGACCATGAAATGGGCGTTTCAGCCTTCGGTTAAATTATTATTTTTCAAGAAAATTAGTAATTTTTGAGCATGAGCTGCTACCTAAAAATTAGAGATCGCCCAAACCCTTATAGAGCCTGTTTGAAATCTATGGTGAGAACCTTGACTTCCCAAGGCTTTTAGCATGATTTGAGGATATACCTTGAAATGTGCTCCCAGAAGGGATTACGGCAACAATCTCAAATGGGTTCTATAAATCAGGGATAGTACATACGGTCACCTTAACAGGGGTAGTTGTACAGCCTTAAATCTTATTGAGAATCTATTTTTGATAATTGGCAGACAGGAATAAAGGCTGCAATCGTAGCTTTCATCGGTATGACGGGAGTAAACCCAGGAGCAGTTGATTCCTGGTAGGTGGCTCAGCCTATCTGACAAGCTCAGATAGCATCTTCACAATCTCACAGGTGCATTGACCAGGCTAAGGGCGGGCAGCAGGGATGTCTTTCAACAAAACTTAACTCGATTTTATTGAGAATAATTTTAAACTAGCTCTTGCTAGATTATTGAGAAGCTATCTTAACTAGAAAATGTCCATGAATAGTGATGATTTAGTCAGTCATTGGACGGCTGACCGGCAAGCTGACCGTTGGCAGGAATTTGTATATGTCAGCGATGCAGTGATTGAGCCGTCGAGTCAGACAAGCTTGCCGCCAGATGGGGCAGAGAATTCCCTCAATGCCAGAGTTTTTCCGCTGTCTGTGATGCAGGTAGGCGATCGCGTTCGGATTGTGTCGCTCAACTGTGGAGACTCCAACAATCGCCTGATGGGGATGGGATTGATCCCTGGTGCAGTGCTGGAGGTTATGAGCAGCAGGGCAACGGGGTCAGTGATCGTCTCACTGCAAGATCATCGTCTGGGCTTGGGCGCAGAGATGGCAGAACGGATTCAAGTGATAGATGCAGACCAACCTGTAGAGATTCCTCAAGCAATTCCAGCAGCAACGATAGAACCGATGCAAACCACTCCTGATAGTTCCCCCGTCAAACTGCGAGATGCGGCGATCGGCTCGGTGTTACGAGTGATCGGCTATGAACCCACCGCACGAGATTACAAGCGCAAGCTCCTGGCAATGGGTTTAACGCCTGGTACGGAACTGCGGGTAATGCGCCATGCCCCCCTGGGCGACCCAACGGAAATTGAAGTGCGCGACTTTCACCTGAGTCTGCGAAAAGATGAAGCCGATGCCCTGATTGTCACGCCCATTACCGGAGAAGCATCATGACGCAAGCAACGATTGGATTGGTCGGCAATCCTAATTGCGGCAAAACAACGCTCTTTAATGCCCTGACGGGAGCGAATCAGCACGTGGGCAACTGGCCCGGTGTGACGGTCGAACGGAAAGAGGGTAGCTATCGCGCTCATGGTCAGCCCGTGACGGTAGTAGATTTGCCTGGTGTCTATTCGGTGGATGCGGAAGACAGCACCACTGGTTTGGATGAACTGGTAGCACGGGATTACCTGCTGTCCGGTGAGGCGAACGTGATTATTAACATCGTGGATGCCTCTAACCTGGAGCGGAATTTGTATTTGACAACCCAGATTTTGGAAATGGGGGTACCGATCATCCTCGCCCTCAACATGATGGATCTGGCAGCGAAACGGGAAATTCGCATCGATCCCCATCTGTTATCCGATCGCTTGGGCTGTCCGGTCGTTCCCCTCTCTGCCCATACTGGAAAAGGTGTGCCGCAGTTAAAAGAGGCGATTCATCACGCTTTGATGCATCCCACGATTCCCCAGACCTACGTGGCCTATCCCCCGGTGATTGAGGAGGCCCTGGCTGATTTAATTCCAGTGCTGCAAGCGCAAGCGATCGCCAATACTGCTCACATTCGCTGGTTTGCCTTGAATTTGTTGCAGTATGACGATCGCCACCTGCCAGATCTGGGACAGTCCACTCTGCGACGGATTGCCGAGCATCGGCACCGCATCCATCAAACCCTGGGAGAAGATACCGATTTACTGATTGCAGACAGTCGCTATACCTGGATTCGGCATATGATTCAGGGTGTTACCGAACGCACGAATGTAGTGAAACAAACCCTATCCGATCGCATCGATCGCATCGTACTTAATCGGTGGTTGGGGATTCCCATCTTTTTGGTGGTGATGTATCTCATGTTTCTCATTGCCATCAATTTGGGTGGTGCGTTTATTGATTTCTTTGACATTGGCGTAGGCACTATTTTTGTTGGTGGAACGGCACATTTACTCCAACAGATGAATGCTCCTGGATGGTTGATTGGACTATTGGCGGATGGGGTCGGGGGTGGAATTCAAACCACATCTACCTTTATTCCTCAGATTGGTCTATTGTTTATTTTTCTAGCGATTCTGGAAGACTCTGGCTATCTGGCACGGGCAGCATTTGTCATGGATCGGCTGATGCGGTTTGTCGGGCTTCCGGGAAAATCCTTTGTGCCGATGATGGTGGGCTTTGGTTGCAACATTCCAGGCATTATGGCAACCCGGACATTGGAAAATCGGCGCGATCGCCTGATGACGATCTTGATGAATCCGTTTATGTCCTGTGGTGCTCGTCTGCCGGTCTATGCTCTTTTTTGCGCGGCTTTCTTCCCCACTAACGGTCAAAATATCGTTTTCCTGCTTTATATCCTGGGTATCCTGGCAGCCGTCTTTACCGGACTGGTGATGAAGCGGACTCTATTTCGGGGCGATGCCGCGCCCTTTGTGATGGAACTGCCGCCGTATCACATTCCCACAATTAAAGGGGTGCTGATTCGTGCCTGGGATCGGCTCAAGGCGTTCATTACCAAAGCTGGTCGCATGATTGTGGTGATGGTGTTGATTTTAGGCTTAATTAACTCCGTTGGTATGGATGGTTCCTTTGGCAAACAGAATAGTCAGGATTCGATTCTAAGTGCCTTCAGCCGCACGATTACCCCCGTGTTCACCCCAATGGGAATTCAGTCGGAAAACTGGCCTGCGACAGTGGGGCTAATGACCGGAGTCTTTGCCAAGGAAGTCATGGTCGGCACGATGGATTCCCTCTATACCCAACTGGCAGAACAGGCATCGGTAACTAGCAAAGAAGCAGAACCCTTTGATTTTTGGGGCGGCATTGGCAAGGCATTTGCCAGTATCCCAACCAACCTGGCAAAACTGACAGACAGTATTCTTGACCCGCTTGGACTCAGTATTTTGAATGACACTGGCGACCAGAAAGCGGCGGCGGAAGCACAAGAAGTGCACTACACCACCTTTGGACAAATGGAGACCCGATTTGGTAGCACCACTGCAGCGATCGCTTTTCTGCTCTTCGTGTTGCTCTACTTCCCCTGTGTCTCCGCAACAGCAGCCGTCTACCGCGAAACCAATCTGGGCTGGACGGCTTTTGTGGGAGCCTGGACGACTGGACTGGCCTATTGGGTTGCCACTTTCTACTACCAGTTCATGACGTTTAGCCAGCATCCCGGCAGCACGATCGCCTGGTTGGTGGGTCTGGCTCTATTCATGGTCGCAGTGCTGCTGGGATTGAAATGGTTTAGCGATCGTCGCCGCATTCCGCCTCAAAGTCCAAATCGTCAAAGCATGTTGGTTGGTCGATGATTCTGCAACAACTCCAAACTTACCTCCGCACCCATCCCCAAACGTCTCTGGAAGAACTTGCCCGCCAGTTTAAAACCGATGCCGATGCCCTGCGAGAAATGCTGAATTTGCTGATTCGCAAAGGACGAGTGCGTAAACTGGCAGGCAAACAGTGTGGCGGCTGTCATAGCTGTGCTCCAGAGAGTTTGGAACTGTATGAGTGGATTGGTTCTAATTCCTAATTCTTGATGGAGGAGTAATTGAGTCTCCGGTTAGTCTTAACGAACGTTGATGCTAATTGCTGAACAAATCCATTAGGTTTTTAGATAACAATGACAGTCAGGCTTTGCAATAAGCGACTCCGCTAGCGCATTCAATGCTGTGGCTGCCAGCAAACCTCCCCCGAGCGCACCGTCGATCGTGATAAACGGCACCCCCGATCGCATCAGATGTCGTTTGGCAATCGGTGCATGACTGAACCCAATCGGCATCCCGATCACCAGGGCAGGCTGAATCACTTGCTGCTGAATTGCCTGACATACCGCCAGTAAAATCGAAGGAGCGTAGCCGATCACCAGAATGCATCCCTGGGGGCACTGGCTCAACCGCTCTTTCCAGGCGTGTTGTTGCCAGAATGCCTGCTCTGCATCCCCTACCGTTGTGATATGCGGGTCATCAATCAGAGTGAGGGTCTCGCACCCCAGATGGCGTAAGCGCGGTTGGTCCAGGGCGGTTGCAACGACGGGCACATCTGCAACAATCGAACAGCTTGCTTTTAATGCGTCTCGACTGGCGGCGATCGCTCCTTTCCCCACACGGACAAACGGCAACAGACTGACATCTCCACATGCCAGCAACAACTGAGACAGCAGATCCACCTCAATCTCAGAGCGATCGCTCAAATCTGGCAACAACCCTTGCAGCGATTCCTGAAAGGATTCCGGGTGGGTATGAGCTTCGGCATCGATGCCATTCCACAGGTCTTCAAACTGATGTCGATGAGTTTGCGTCTGCGCCTCTAATTGTTTCAAGCTGGCCAGCACTTCTGCTTGAGTGGTTTGACAGGTGCGATCGCGACCTAACAGTCGTTCGAGGGCCGATGCCGTCTGCCGGAGTTGGGTGATTTGCTGAATCACCGTTTGATACTGTCGATGCAGTTGCGTTAGTAGGGTGTTGGGTGCATCATCGTCGGTATCCGTTTCCAGCAGTTTTTGAATATGCGCCAACTGAAACCCCTGCTGTTTCAGGGCAACAATCCGCTTTAGGTGTTGCACATCCGCATCGGTGTAGAGCCGATAGTTTCCGGGCGATCGCGCAGGTTGCGGCAGCAATCCCAACTGGTGGTAATGCCGTACCATCCGTGGCGTAATCCCGCCCCCAGCCGCATCGGTGAGTTCTTTGATGGTTAGATGGGAAGCCGTCATAATTCTGGTTCAATTCTGGCAGCTCGAAGCTGGGCGGCAAGACGTTCGACTCGCTGCCGTTCTTGCTCAATTTGCTCGGTGTCCCACAACAGCAGATTTCCCTGGTCGTCCCACCAGCGTAACCAGTAACCCTCTCGGTGATCTCGTTTCCCTTGCCAAGCTCCCAGAAAAAGCTGCATTTCAGGTATCCAGAAGCGATTCTGCTGATTGGGGGGTTCTAAAGCATACCGTTTTTCCCCGTTCAGGCGGTAGAACTCTAGCATCCCCGTTGCGAGGTCAAAAATGCCGTAGTTGGGCACCTGGAGAATCTGTTCATAGAAGAAGAATTTTCCGGGTGGAAACGTTTCTTTGATGGAATACTCGCCCCCATCGGTGTCGGATAAAAACTCCAGAACCAGGGATGGAATTTCACCCTGGAGCCGAGGAGTATAGCTGCGCTCCACCTCCGATCGCGGCACTGTGATGACGGGAATGTAGGCCCAATCCGGTGCTTTCACCACTATTTTGCTGTTCACCGTGGCGCAGATGCCGTAATTGGTTGGGGTCAAAGCCTGTGCAGGCAGTCGATTGGCAATCCGCAAACTTTCCGTTAAAGCGGCAGCTAAAGCGGGCTGATTAATATTGCCCACAGGGTCATTGGGCAGAGCAAAATCATCGGGTAGCTTTTCCCAGACCACCTCATAGGCAGGGGTTGTTGCGGTAGTGGTGGAAACCATGGCGATCGCATTCAGGGAATCGGGTTCTTTCCTACTGTACCGTATCCATCGCTTGACATTAACATCAATGTCAAGGTTTAGCCTAAGGGCAGGTGTTTTTGATTCTGCCCATGCTCTACCCTGCTCGTCTGACTCGCGTTGCCACCGATCATCCAGATGTCTTGGCAGCATTGCTTTGTGGAATTCTAGTGCTGCTGGGTTGGAGTGCCTTGCACTTCAACTGGCTGGGGTTGGCGTTGTTCCTTCTGCCTGCTGCCTATGTCATTGGCGGATTTGAAAGTGCCCGTGAAGGATTGACCACCTTACTCCAGGAAAAAGAACTGGATGTGGATCTGTTGATGATTGTGGCAGCCCTCGGAGCCGCTTTTCTAGGACTGTGGCGGCAGGAGTACTACCTGATGGTAGATGGAGCTATTCTGATCCTGATTTTTGCCATCAGTGGGGCGTTGGAAGGCTATGCCATGCAACGAACTGAGCGGAGTATTCGTGGCTTAATGAGCTTGACGGCAGATACCGCACGAGTGGTTGTGGACGGGCAAGAACGAACCCTGCCCATTTCAGAACTACAGGTGGGCGATCGCATCCGAATCAGACCAGGAGAACTGATTCCCACTGATGCAGTGATTGTGGAGGGGGAAACTGCTCTCAATGAAGCCGCGATTACGGGAGAATCACTTCCCGTTGAAAAGACGATCGGGGATCAGGTGTTTGCAGGCACGTTAAATGGCTATGGAGCCTTACTGCTGAAAGTCCATCAACCCCCCGAAAGCAGCTTGCTGCAACGGATTATTCGCGTCGTGGAGCAGGCACAGACCGAGAAGCCAAAATCGCAGCAATTTATTGAACGCTTCGAGCGGGGTTATGCCCGTGTGGTTGTTTTAGTGGGAATTCTGCTGGCAATTTTGCCCCCGTTTTGCTGGGAATGGAGTTGGGAAACAACTATCTACCGGGCACTCATCTTTCTCGTCGTTGCGTCGCCTTGTGCGCTGGTTGCTGCCATTATGCCCACACTGCTATCCGGCATTGCCAATGGAGCCAGACAGGGCATTTTATTCAAAAGTGGTGCCCAGTTGGAATTGATCGGCAAGGTCAGGGCGATCGCCTTTGACAAAACAGGAACGTTGACTACTGGCAACCCCCAGGTTTACAAAGTCATTCCAGCCGAAGGATACACCGAAGCTGATGTGGTAAACCTTGCGGCTGCACTGGAAGCCTATTCAGAACACCCCATTGGGCAGGCAATTTGTCAGTATGCAACGAACGTTTTGCCCACAACAGATGTATCCGTGTCCTCCGTTCAAGCACAACCCGGACGGGGAATTACAGGCTTGAGGGGAACGGTTCCCGTTTGTGTGGGAAAAGCATCTTTTGTGCAATCGAGAGTACAGACGGTTCCGACAGATTTGCTGACCCACACTAATTACCTAGAACAGGATGGCAAAACGGTGGCTTGGGTCGCTGAAGCAGGCAGCGTGGTTGGATTAATTGCGATCGCTGATACCCTTCGACCCGAAGCAACCGTTGCGATCGCCCAACTCAAACGAATGGGTGTTGAAGCGATCGTGATGTTAACAGGGGACAATCAACAAACAGCAAACAGTGTGGCGCGATCGATTGGAATTGACCATGTTTATGCAGAATTGCTACCAGAGGAGAAGCTTCAGTTTATTCAAAAACTCCAGCAGCAATATCAAACGGTTGCAATGGTTGGAGATGGCATTAATGACGCGCCTGCACTGGCTCAAGCTACCGTTGGCATCGCAATGGGAGCTGCCGGAAGTGATGTTGCGCTGGAGACCGCAGACATTGTTTTGATGACCGATCGATTGGAAAAAATTGTCGCAGCCATTTGCCTGGGACAGCGTTCTCAAACTGTTGTCAAACAAAATATTGCGTTTGCGCTCAGTTTCATTCTGCTACTGATCACTGCCAATTTTATTGGCAATATTACGTTACCGCTTGGTGTGATTGGACATGAGGGGTCTACAGTCCTGGTTATTCTGAGTGGATTGCGCTTGTTAAGTAACTAAAAGAATAGGTGTGAAATCAAATAAGTTGTAAACGTCAAGTGCGTTAAAAGCCAGAATAGCCTAAGTTAAGATCAATTCACTCGGCTGTTGCAATGATATGAACATCAATATTTTTGAGCGATCGCAACAGTTTATGGGTCAGCGACCCACGCAACATTAATCTCCATCGAGATCGTTGGCTTTCCCCAATTACAATTTGGGTGATGTAATAGTTTTTGGCAGCTTCTGCGATTGCTTTTGCTTTATCCTGACCACTCACTCGGATAAACTCTCCACCAAACTCTTTACAGAGTCTTTCACACGTTTCAATGTGTAAACTTTCCGCTTTATTTAGGAAACGATCCGGATCATCTACAAATAGACAATAGAAAGGAGCGTGCATATATCCAGCAATTCGAGCACCACGTCGAATCAATTGAACGGCTTTTGGGTAGGTTGAAACACAAACCAAAACACGTTCATGAATATTGCAGTAAGAAGCATCAAATTTTGAGCCGTTTGCATTTTCTTCGAGAACTTCTTCCTCAATATTATCTGCTACTTCTCGCAAGGCGAGTTCCCTTAGAGCGCTCCAAGAAAAAAGTCATCCAATGGTTAGGCACTGACCGCTGGAATCTCGACGAACCATTTTTCCAGTCCAGGTAAGCGGTGCCATTGCTTCTCTAGTTCAGCCATGGCTGCTTGCGTCAATTTAACGCCAGTTTTGTAAACCTTTGAGACCAATTGCACCACCGGTCGATTGCCTCGAAATTCTAAACTCCTAGCAAAATTCAAGACGGTATCCACACTATCGAGCAACTCTCCATTCCAGTGTTGTTCTAACCAGC
>NZ_JBLZFX010000077.1:0-28269 GCF_050753345.1 Alkalinema pantanalense CENA528
GTCGCATTCGGGGCTATTTATCCACCTTGCGCAAGCAGAATATCAATCTTTTAGACGCTCTCGTTGGATTGTTCTCGGGCAATCCTGTGTCGCTTAAACCACAGCCTGAGTAGTTACCAATTTGCTATAACTATGCACCGTAAACGCTGACGACAGATAGGGAGAGGAGTATGCAGCTTCCAGATTTGAATCAACTCTCCCTTGCCCAGCAGGTGGCGCAGATGGTGGTCGTGCGCACCAGTGGATTTTTATTTGATCACCAGTTGCAGTATCCCCAGTGGGAGGCCGATCGGGTCACGCTTCAGCGACTGGTTACAGAAATTGGGGTCGGGGGGGTGATTTTTCTGGGGGGCAGCGCGGCGGAACTGGCCCTCAAAATTCAGCAATTGCAGCATTGGGCGGCGATCCCGTTGCTGACCTGTGCCGATGTGGAAGAGGGCGTGGGGCAGCGGTTCCCTGGGGCGACGTGGTTTCCGCCTCCCATGGCGTTGGCGGGAGTCGCTGCGCGGGACTGGTCGCAGGCCGAGCACCTGGCGGAAGCGATGGGCCGATCGACGGCGCGGGAAGCCTGGGCGATCGGGTTGAACTGGGTGCTAACCCCGACGGTAGATGTCAATAATAATCCGGCCAATCCGGTGATTAATGTGCGGGCCTTTGGGGAGGAGACGGCCACCGTTAGTCGCTTAACGGAGGCGTTTATTCGGGGAACCCAGGACTATCCGGTGCTGAACTGCGCTAAGCATTTCCCCGGCCACGGCGATACAGCGATCGATTCCCATTGGGATGTGCCCGTGATTCCCCACGGGTTGGAACGGCTGGAGCAGGTGGAGTTTCCGCCCTTTAGGACGGCGATCGCGGCGGGGGTGGATGCCATCATGAGTGCCCATTTGCGAGTTCCGGCCTTGGATGGGGATCAGGTGACGACCTTTTCCCGATCTGTGATGACGGATCTCCTGCGGGAGCAGTGGGGCTTTGGGGGACTGGTGGTGACGGATGCGCTGGTCATGGGCGCGATCGCCGATCGCTATGGCAATGATGAGGCGGCGGTGTTGGCGGTGGCGGCGGGCTGTGACCTGTTGATGATGCCCGTGGATGCGGAAGGAGCGATCGCGGCGGTCTGTCAGGCGGTGGCAGCGGGGCGTATTCCGGCGGAGCAGATCCGGGCTTCCCTCGGTCGCATTTGGCAGGCCAAGGAGCGTGTGTGTCTCCCGTCACTGGATCGATCAGCGGTGCGATCGCAGGATCGATCAGACCTTCGATCAGGGGAGCGATCGAGTCTACCCTTGGGCAATCGATCAGAGGCTCGATCAACCGATCGATTCATCCTGGAGACGGATAATCGATCAGCGGCTCGATCAGCGGCTCGATCAGCGACTCGATCAGGGGATCATGACCTCGATCGCACCTTAGATTTTCAAGCCCGATTGTTAGCAGAACTGGCCCAGCCGGAAACGATGGCAACGGTGCAGCAAATTTTGCAGAGCTCGATGCAAGTGCACGTTCCCACACCCTCGCGCCTCGCACCCACGGCAGAACAATCGCTGCAAAATTCATCCCTGCGCAATTTAATTCTAGTAGATGAAAGTTTGGGTTCTCCCTTTCTGGGGCGGACGGCTCCGGCGATCGTGCTGCCCCAGGCCAAGGGCTACGGGACAGTGATGGTCGATCGCAATACCCCCGATCGGGCCACTTGGGATGACCAACCGACGCTACTGCAAGTGTTCCTACGGGGGAATCCGTTGCGCAGTCAGGCGGCGGCGTTAGAGCAAATTAAGGCGATCGTGGAAGAATTGACAGCTTCCGATCAACTACGGGCGATCGTGGTTTATGGCAGTCCCTACGTGGCGCAGGCATTGTTTGCCTTAGTGCCGCCGGAAGTGGCCACCGTCTTTACCTACGGTCAACTGCCCTTGGCCCAAACCCTAGCACTGGAAATGCTTTTTGCGACGGTCGATCGGCCAGTGGAATCACTGGGTAAAGAAGGCATGTTTTAATGCACTGGAGGAGCGATCAGCAGATCAGGTTCATGGGTAAAACGAAGCCACGAAGCGCATCTTTGCCGGAGAGAGCCCCAGGCCGATCGAACAGTTCTGGGGATTGACCCGGCAGATAGTATTCAATCTGTTGACGGGCGCGAAATCAGAAGACTGAGCCGGATGCCATTGTAACGAGGGGGGACTGGTGGAATTGGATTCATCTCATGGCCATTAATTGATGTAAGGGAACAGCGCATCAATAAAATCCCAATTGGGTAGGGGTAGGAGTGTAAAAGGGTAGGAGGGTAGGGGAATGAAGAGGGGAATATTATTTCTTTGCAAATCCCTAAAGTCGGGGTTCTTGGTAATCATTCCAGTGACTCTAAAACTGTGTTTGCGAACCCCGATTTGAATGAACGCTAGCGAAAATGGATCAATCTTGTGGGGGTAACCGATCGCGCTCCATCATGCTGATGTATTTCCAGTCGGAGCCGAGGACGGGAATGGGGGGACTCCAGCGAGTGCGATCGCAAAACCGTACGACTTGCAGTTGGTTAATGGTGGTTTGGATTTCTTCGCGGGTGCCGAGCAGGTAGATTTGGAAGGGTCTGCGGGTGTCGTCGATCGAAGTTTCTGGACGATCGGGGCCGCCAAAGCCAGTAAACATGGGATTTCTCCTGGTTGTGGATGGGGAGGAAATCCCAAAAATTAAAGCCACCCTTTTGCGCAGGACAAGTAGGGTGGCCCGATCGAATGTTAAAATCCGTGTCAGACCGCCTAGCTGCCTATCTCAGCTTCGGGGTTTAGCTGCCTTACGTTGTTGGAAGCAACTGGGGCAGCGCTTTAATTTCTGGGGTCGTAGCTGATGCGAATCGGGACTTTGCGACACGCTTGCATTCAGCTATGAAAAACAAGCCTAGGGGTAAACTGGGGCGCTGTCAACTGTTTTGCGATTGTTTACGATGTTGTGATATTTGGTAACGTGGCATCTGGCAACAGGGCATTTGGAAACCGCAGACATGGAGAATTGGATATCAACTCAAGATAAAATAGATGTATTACAAATGCATTTTAATCGTGTCGTTGCAAACATTCTATGTCAGCGAAGGATATTTATCACGATACGGTGCGGGCAGCCTTAATCAAAGATGGCTGGACAATTACGCATGATCCCTTGATTTTGACCTTCAATCCCAGACGACAACTCAAAATTGACTTGGGTGCAGAGCAACTCATTGGAGCCGAACGGGAAAATCAATTGATTGCAGTAGAAATCAAAACTTTTCTGGCTTCCTCGACGCTTTCAGAATTCCATGCTGCCCTTGGACAGTTCCTTAATTATCGATTAGCTTTAAAGTTGAGAAATCCCGATCGACAGTTATTTTTAGCAATTCCGAAGGAAGTCTATCAGGGATTTTTTGCAGAGGAATTCACTCAACTGAGTGTAGCTGAATATGATCTTAAAATCATTGTATTTGATGTAAACAGGGAGGAGATTTTGCAATGGCTAACCTAGACTTATATCGGCAATATCTTCGAGAAATTTTAACGAAGTATGCTCAATATGCTCCATCACAAACGGATATGGAAACCTATACGATCTTTGATCAAGAGGGTGATCATTATCAAGTAGTGACGGTGGGTTGGGAGGATGGCTATCGTATGTATGGTTGCTTAATTCATGCGGACATTAAGAATGGAAAGATTTGGATTCAGTATGATGGCACGGAATATTCGATCGCCAATGAACTAATCGATCGGGGTGTACCGAAGCAGGATATTGTGTTGGCCTACCATGCGCCCTATGCCAGAAAGTTGACAGAGTTTGCTGTCGGGTAGCCAGTATCAATTGAGGCGAAATTGGGGCCATGACGATCGAGTCAGTATTAGTGTCGCTAAAATTCGTAAAGTTGAATGCGTTACAATGGGGCTGACCTTGCCAAACATCAGTCGAATTGCTTATGTTGAACCACAGCAAGATTCTTCAAGAAATACAATCTGTACCGGAAGAATATCTTGATGAGCTTTATGAGCTAATCCATAATTTTCGGACACATCTCAAGCAGCCCAAACAACATGAACCGCGACAGCCCGGTTTGCTGAAGGGGAAGTTAGGAGAAGCATTTTTTGAACCGTTGCCCGAAGAGGAACTTCAGCAGTGGGAATAACTTGTCTGATTGATACGCATATTCTACTTTGGTGGTTTTTTGATGATCCTCAACTGAACCAAGCGTGTCGAGAAATTCTTCGCAACCCTGAGAATCTGATTCTGGTCAGCAGTGCTTCTGCTTGGGAAATCGCAACGAAGTATCGATTAGGCAAATTGCCAGAAGCAGAACCATTGGTTGCAGCCTATCAAGCCATATTGAACCAAGCTAATTTTACTGAATTACCTATCAGCACAGCTCATGCACTCCGGGCAGGCAAATTACCGATCGAACATCGTGATCCATTCGATCGAATGCTGATGGCACAGGCTGAAATTTAGAATCTCCCCATCATGACTTATGATTCAGCTTTTCAGACAGGTTTGATTAAGGTATTACTATAATCAATTTCAACTTTATTTAACTGATCAACATGATGTACACTTCAACGCAATCGATCGAGCAATATCTGAGTCATTATCGGAATTGATTAATTCTTCAATGCCCTCTGTTGTATTGGTTGAACTTGCACTAGTATTTGCCGGACTTGGTGAACTCGAACATCCCGAATCCGATCGAGTAACTGAATCGATTCCTCCAGATAAGCGATCGCGGTACTGAAATCCCCTTGCCTACAAAATTATTGGGTGTTTGAGGGAGGATGCCAGCCAGCTTTTACCCAGTTGCTGCGTACTTTTGTTGCCAGGGAATTATTGAGCTTTAAGGCTTCCACAGTCGCTCGTCCGCAAGCCGTTAATCCGACAATCTCGGTGCCATCTTGACTCCAAGTGAAATGGTCTGACCAACACTGCTGACGCGGATTGAACAAATCGATCGTATTTTGTGTTTGTAGGTCAATCACTGTTATTTGATTCTACTTATACTAATTACATAATTCACAGCGATTTTGAGCCGTCGCTCTGACGCGACGTTTGATTGCCTCTGAAAAGCGACTCATGATTCCAAAGTCAAGGGCAATTGGCGGTGTTTAGCTTCTGCGATCGCTTCTGACTTGCGGAGCAGCCCTAGTTGATAGATTTGGAGTAAGGCCAGCAATTCGTAGCGTTCTGATTCGGTTAATCCGGCTTCTTTCCCTTTTGCTTGCAGATCGCCGAGGCGTTCATGCTGTTCAGCAGACATTTTGGCTAGGGCTAGTGAGATGATTTCAGCATCAGAGAGTGTGGCGATCGGTCGGGGGAGATGTTCTTCGGATAAAGAATCCCACGTTAGGCTCACCCTTTCTAGGGCGTCCCCCAGGACGGATTCAACCTGCTGCTGGGTCATGTTGCCCACTCGTTTTGCCTGTTCGACGAGGCGATCGGAGAGTTGAAGGGTAATCGGAGTGGCCATAGTTGTTAACGGCTGCACGATGCTTTCTTCTAGGATAAGTGAAGATTGCAAACAAGAGGATTATGGAGTTAGTACGATCGGGGGTGTTTTGGGTGGCTCTGTGGCAAAACCTGTGTAGGGTTGCATTTGGGGATCTTGGAAGGCGAGAATGATGTCTTCTTTGGGAACACCTGCTTCCAAAAGATCGTTGGCAATGCCATTTTCTGTCCAGTCTTCTTCGATCGAAAATTTGCCGTTTTGGAGACGGACGTAGACGGTCATGCCTGTGGTGCGGTTGCCATTTTGCCAGCCGAGGGTCATCCAGATGTAGTGACCTTGGTCGCGATCGACGATTAGAAAGGTTTCAAGAGGACGGTTAGGGCTACGGTTGCAAAGGCTGATGTAGTCGTTGAGGATTCGTTCGATGAGTTTTGAATAGTCGGTTAGTTTATCCATTGTTGAATTTCCTCAGTTTCGATGTTGACGATGATGAGGGGAAGTTGATGTTTTTTCAAGATCAGTTGAATCACATCTTGGCAAAAAAAGTTTTTGTAGGCAACGGCGCTAATGGCGACATAGAGTTTACGATCGGGGGCAATTTCTTCAAGCAGGTAGCGATAGATATCGTATTGTCCGAGGGCTTCTTTTAAGTCTTGGATCTTTGATGCTCCGATGAAGCTTTTGACTTCGATGACGAGTTTTTGGCCGTCGCGCTCGGCTGCGATCGGGCGTTCGGCTGCGAGGTCGGCGTAGAGGGTGGTTTTGCCATATTGGATGATGTAAGGGTCGTCGGTAATCAGCCAGTTATCTTTGGTGAGTGCGGTTTTGACTGCATTGTGGATCCGGTCAAGTTTGGGCATTGCTAAGAGCTTTGGGCGAAGCGATCGATGATCAATATTGGCATCACGCGGCATCAATCCCCTTGGCAGATTCCAGACAATTTTAGCGCTGGCATGGCGAACTCCCTCAAGTCCAACAACTAGGACTATCCTAGCGCAACCCACGGGATGAACCCCTTACGCATCCTCAGAATCGCTTAAGCCTTCTAGATCTTCAGGATTGATGCCGAGAGCTGCCAGCAACTCAGCCGGATCGAGATTTTCGAGGCGTTGACGTAGGTCAGCTTCAGACAGTTCAGATTGAGCCGCTTGCTGGGCTAGACCCATTAGCATTTGAGCAAATGGAGATTGGGCCATCGCTTGCATTTGCCGGGTTTGTTCCAGCATTTGCCGGACTTGGTGAACCCGAACATCCCGAATCCGATCGAGTAACTGAATCGATTCCTCCAGGTAAGCGATCGCGGTTTCAAATTCACCACGATTCGCTAAAGTACCCGCCATGTTTGCTAGCGTGATAGCTTTGCCTTGAACATCCCCGATCCGTTCCAAGAGTTCCAACGACGCCTGCCACAATCCCAGCGCGCGATCGATCTCCCCTTGTTGCGCCACCACAAGCGCCATATTGTTCAGCGTCGCCGCTTTGCCTTGAACATCCCCGATCCGTTCCAAGAGTTCCAACGACGCCTGCCACAATCCCAGCGCGCGATCGATCTCCCCTTGTTGAACTAACGAATTAGCAAGGTTGCTGAAAATTGCGGCTCTAATTAGATCATCATCAGTTGGACAGAGAGATAGGGCTTTTTCATAATTTTGGGTTGATTCATTGGTTTCGCCTACAACTACCTGTGCCCGTGCGAGTGCGTGCCAAATCCGATAGTCCTCATGCACGGCCAAAATCTGCTCACAGATTGCCTTGGCTTCCACATACCGCGAACGATTGACCCACGCAGTCGCCATGGCATCTCCCACCGCCACCGCAATCTCCCAGTCCTGCGCCGCCAGCCCCAACCGCACCACTTCCAACGCCCGCTCCGTCTCACAGCCTTCCGTTGCCTCCTCCCACCAAACCCGATGCAACAACCGCACCGCCTCCTGCATCGCCCCTTGCCGCTCCCCCTCCGACAACTCCGGCTCCACCCCGCCCCGCACCACCAGCGGCACCCGAAACCCCTCCCCCTCCGGCACCCGGCTCGGCTCCACCAGCGTCAACCCCAACCACTTCTCCAAATCCACCTCCCCCAGCCACTCCCGCAGCAACCCCTCCGGCAGCGGCACCTGCACCACCGCCCACCGCGCCAAACTCCGCCGCTCCTCCGGCCCCAATCCCCCCAACAACACCTCCAACAGCAAATTCTCCCGGAACCGCGTCTCCACCGCCTCCAGCCGCCCCAGCAACCCCTCCAAATCCTCCGCCACCCAATCCTCCGCCGTCAGCACCTCACTCAGCCAGCGCAGCAACCTCGGATTCCCATCCGCCACCCGCACCAGCCGCTGCGCCAACTCCCTGCGCAAATCCAACTCCAACCGCTGACACTGCTTCCGCACATCCCCCGGCTCCATCCGCCCCAACTGCTCTGGATAAAGCCGCAAACTCCCCGGCAACGGACAAGCATACCGACAGGTCACAATCACCCGACTCTCCGCCGCCTCCAGCCCCCGCCCCAGCGCCGCCAACACCGTCTGCGCCCCCGTCACCAACCGGAAACTGCCATCCTGCACCTGCGCCTCTGGAATATTCTGCTCAAAATCATCCAACACCAGCAGCAACGGCTTCCCAGCCCCCTCCACAAGCTCAAAAAAACGCTGCAACCGCCCCGCCAACCCCAACTTGGGATTATTTAAAACCTCCGTCACCCCCTCCACAGCGCCATAGCAATCCTCCAACTGCCGCAGCAAAATCACCTCATCCACCACCCCATAAATCACCACCCGCTTCCCCTGGGGAAACAACGCCTGCACCCGATCGCACAACCGCGCCGCGATCGAACTCTTGCCCAAACCGCCCATGCCATGCAAAAACACCCCCTGGCGATCGTCCATCCCCTGCAACGCCCGCAAACACCGCTGCAACGTCCGCCGCCGCCCCACAAACTCCCTCGCCCCCGCCACCGGCTCCTGACCCAAAAACTCCTGCGCCGCCGCCCGCCGCTTCATCTTCTTCCGCCCCGCCCGATTTAACGGCGTCACCAGCGCCCCCACCTCCCGCGTCGATCGGTACATCCGCAACAAATGCCAATCCGAACATTCCAACCCCTGGGACTCGATCGATCGCTGCACCAACGCCCCGATCGTCTTCCCCACCGCCTCCGTCACCGTATCCCCCGTCGCCAACGCCTGATACAACACCCGCGCCGCCAAAATCCCCGTGCGATCGTACACAGGCCGCGCCCAACCCAGCACCACCTCCGCCCCCGCCAGCACCAACTGCTGCGCCATCGACGGCACCGCCCCATCATCCGCCAATTCCCCCGTATGGCACCCCGACAGAAAAATCACCTTCGGAAACCGCGCCCCAAACGCCCCCGCAATCTCCGCCACACTGGAAAACCGCACCGCCCCAATCTCACTCTCCGTCACAAAACACGGCGTATACTCCGCCAGCACCGGAGGCTCCTCCATCTGCGCCAACCACGCCCCATACTCCTTCTGGGTGTAGATCAGCCCATGCCCCGTCAGATTAAACACATCAAAATAATCCCGATCGTAGGACGCCACCAAATTCTTCAACTCTGCGATCGAGCCACTCTCCTCCGTCACCAACAGCAACGGCTGCCGCTCCGTCGCCTCCAGAATATTCAACTCCTCCTGCTCAAAATTCAGTTGCGTTACCCCCTCCGGCGCAGTCGCCATAAACAGCATCTGCAAAGGCCGATTCTCTGGCTCCCCCGCTGTCCCGTCTGCGATCGCCGCGCCCCGCTCCGCCACCACCCGCACCGGAACCCCCATGCGTCCCTCCCGCAGCAACATCCCCTGCTGATCCGCCAGCAACTCCCAGGGCAAATGCGCCACCTGCAACGTCAACGCCTCCAGCGCCGGATTCAGCGCCCGCTGCTCCCCCGACGCCGTCAAATCAAACACCAGCGTCGATCTCCCCTGACCCAACCGCGATCGCAACCAGCCCTCCGTCCCATCCAACCAGTCATACAACGCCCGCCCCAACGCCAACAGCGCCTGCGGGTCATCCGGCAAATAATCCCCCCGCAAATTCTTCGGACGCCCCTTGTAATACGCCCGATCGCACAACGCCACCAACGCCTGCAAATCCGCCTGCTCGACCCGTCGCGCCTCTCGTCCACAACGCAACTCCACTTGGCGATCGTTGACCAACGCAAAACAAAACGCGATCGTCTGAGGCAGGGCTGAATTTTGCATAACCTATCTATCCGGCGTAAATCCCTAGGGTGGAATCGTCTCTCGATTCAACTACACCTGTGATAACACGCTTCCGTAGAAAATCCCCACACAGGGCGAAGGCCAAAGGAATCGGAGCCATAACACACCTCCGGGTTTCGCCCTTCATCCCCTGCCAGAATGCTCTACACTGAACCATGGTCTATTGAGCTTTCTAGATAAAGGGCACCTATGCGACTTTCTCAAATGCTGTTCGTCACCCTGCGCGAGGATCCGGCGGATGCAGAAATTCCCAGCCATAAACTCTTGGTACGCGCGGGCTTCATTCGGCGGATTGGCAGCGGCCTCTACAGCTACCTGCCGCTGATGTGGCGCGTTCTGCAAAAGGTTTCGACCATCGTACGGGAAGAAATGAACGCAGCCGGTGCCCAGGAACTGCTGATGCCCCAGTTGCAGCCCTCGGAACTCTGGAAAGAGTCCGGTCGCTGGGATGTCTACACCAAAGCAGAAGGCATCATGTTCTCCCTGGTCGATCGCCAGGAACGGGAAGTCGGCCTCGGCCCCACCCACGAAGAAGTCATCACCGCGATCGCGCGGGATATGGTGCGCTCCTACCGCCAGTTACCCGTGAACTTGTACCAAATCCAAACCAAATTCCGCGACGAAATTCGGCCTCGCTTCGGTCTGATGCGCGGTCGCGAATTCATCATGAAGGATTCCTACTCCTTCCACGTCGATGAAGCCAGCCTCAAGGAAACCTACGCCAAAATGCACGACGCCTACTGCAACATTTTCCGGCGCAGTGGGCTCAAGTTCCGGGCCGTAGATGCCGACTCCGGCGCGATCGGCGGTTCCGGCTCCCAGGAGTTCATGGTGCTGGCGGAAGCGGGCGAAGACGAAGTGCTGTACACGGAAGATGGCAAATACGCCGCCAACGTGGAAAAGGCCATTTCCTTGCCCAGAAATGCCGTACCGTCCAGCTTTACCAGCTTTGAAAAACGGGAAACCCCCGGTACAGACACGATCGAAAAACTCTGCAAATTCCTAGATTGTTCCGCCACCCAGGTCGTCAAAAACGTGCTCTATCAAGTGGTGTTTGACAATGGCGTGATTGCAGCGGCGATCGTCAGCATCCGCGCCGACCAAGACGTCAACGAAGTCAAGTTGCAAAATGAACTGACCAAGTTAGCCGCCAACTACAAAGCCACCACGGTGATCGGCTTAACAGTACCGGAAGCGGAAGCCCAGAAGAAATGGACAGCGCAACCCTTGCCGTTGGGCTATCTGTCTCCAGCGATCGGCGATGACTATCTGCAAAAGGCCGAGGGCATTGGGTCGCAGTTCATCCGGGTACTGGATCAAACCGCAGCGGATCTACAAAACTTTGTCACGGGTGCCGATGAAGTCGGCTTCCACGTCGTTGGAGCCAACTGGGGCAAGGATTTTGCCCAGCCCAAATTAGTCGTGGATGTGCGCAAAGCCCAAGCGGGCGATCGGGCCTGCCATGATGCCAACCAAACCCTGCAAACAGCGCGGGGCATCGAAGTGGGCCACATCTTCCAATTGGGCACGAAGTATTCCCAGGCCATGGGCGCAACCTTCACCAATGAGCAGGGCGAGGATAAACCCTTTGTCATGGGCTGCTACGGCATTGGCGTATCCCGATTGGCCCAGTCCGCAGTAGAGCAATCCTACGATAAAGACGGCATCATCTGGCCCGTCGCGATCGCACCCTACCATGCCGTCGTGGTCGTCCCGAACATTAACGACGCCACCCAAGTGGAAACAGCAGAACGGCTCTACGCGGAACTCAATGCAGCCGGAGTGGAGACAATTCTGGACGATCGGGACGAACGTGCTGGTGTCAAGTTCAAAGATTCCGAGTTAATTGGCATTCCGTTCCGAGTCGTGACGGGGAAAGCCCTGAAGGAGGGCAAGGTGGAAGTGGTGAAACGCGCCACCAAGGAAGTCCAAGAAGTGTTGGTCACGGAAGTCGTGGCGACGTTGAAGCAATGGGTGAATGAAGCGCTGACCCAGTAATGTTTGCATGAGATGGCTAGCAATGTGTCTAGTAATGCATCTAGTAATGTGTCTAGTAATGTGTCTAGTATGGAGTGACCATCGTACGGGAAATCACGACTGTGGTTCCCGTACAGCATCTAAAGCCCGTTGGTGGATCTCTTGAACATGGGCAATTTCCCGTGCAAAGCTGGGTTGGCGATCGATCATCTGATTCACAATAGGTAACGCCAACGCCATCACTTCCACATCCGTTAACGCCGCGATCGTCACTGGACTCATATCACCGGAAAACAACGCCATCACCCCAAAAAAATCACCGGGATATAGCACCATGACCTCATTTTCCTGTCCTTGCTCATCGGTGTAAATGATGCACCCTTGACCCGAAACAATAATGTACAACCGATCACTCAATTGCCCTTGGGCAATAATATGTTCCCCCCGTCCAAAATGTTGCAATCGCATTCCCGTTGCCAATGCCGTCTCGGGTTCTCGCTCTAGGGGAATGTGAGATGGAATCCGTTGGAGGTGCGCGGCGAGTTTTTGCTGATGGTTTTGGGTCGTAGTTGTGGGGCCATGGAAATGATACAGCGTGCGAATGGGAAAGGGAATGGAAAATTGATTGCGCTGGGCAATGTACCAGAGACGAGTCATCAGTTGACTACGAATCGCCTCCACGTCGCTATAATTTGCAATGAAAAACTTGATTTCATAGGTAATGGCTGAGTCCGCATACTGGAGCGTAAAAACTTGGGGGGCAGGATGCTGCAAGATGCCAGGAGTGGACATCGCCAGTTCCTCTAAGGCTTGCAGGACTTTATTCGGCGGATCGTTATAGGAAAATCCAATTTGTATCCGTTCTGCATGGAGCAGTTGGGGTTGGCTATAGTTGCGAATCACCTCATTGCTAATTAGCCGATGGGGAATGACAATCATGTGCCCCTCCAGGGTCAATAATCGCACCGATCGCCAATTCATATCCAACACCTGCCCCACCACTTCCCCCACCCGCAGCCAGTGACCCACCGTAAACGGTCGCTCAAAGAGTAGGGCAATCCCCGACATAATGCTGCCTAAGGTATCCTGTAACGCCAAGCCCAGCACGATCGAACTGACCCCCAGGGCCGTCGCCACTCCTGCCAAATCAGCATTCCACACCACCGCCGCCACAAAGGCCGCACCCACAAGAATTAATACCAAACGGGATAAATCAATCAGTAACTTCGGAACCCGCGATCGCCAGGTGTTTTCACTCGCCTTTTCAAAAAGTAGCGTGTTCAGTAACGACAACGAGCCGTGTAACATTGAAATCCAAAATAACGTAGCTAAAATCTTAAAACTACGATCGCCGATATTCCATTGCAGAACATGCTCTGTAAACAGTAATCCCGCTAAAATCGGCAAAATCAGATTACGGAAAATTTCCACAGTTTTCGCGAATTCTGGTCGCCGTCGGGATTGCTGCTGGATTACTTCTCCCAACAACACCACTAAACAAGGAAAAATAATGACCAATGCTAATGACCATAGCAATACGGAATTGGCAACGAATGACATAAGCTCTTTCCTCGGATGTTGCATTACCCTACTGCTGCCGGATGCTTGAGTCGCCAAGCCAGCAATTGTTGATCGTAGGCCAATTCAATGAGTTCTGCAGGTTCGAACGCATAGAGATCCTTAAGACGATCGTAAATTTCAGGCGAGACTAACATTGCACCAGCGGGACAGGCCGATCGCAAACTACTGGCAATATTAATCGTATCGCCCCAAACATCATAGATAAAGCGATTTTTACCCACAATTCCCGCAACGACATCTCCCGCGTTAATCCCAATGCGAACATTCAGCATCAGTCCATGGTCTCCTTGCGATCGTCGTAGGATGGTCAGCATTTCCATCGCAAAGTCAACGGCCCGTTTATCATAGTCTAAATAGGGCGTGGACAGTCCACAGACTGAAAGATAGCTATAGCCCATCGTTTTAATTTTTTCCATGCCATAGCGATTGCCGACATTATCAAAGGCTTCAACTAATTCGTTTAACAAGGTCACGCTTTCTTGGGTTGTGAAATTCTCTGTTAATTGCACAAATCCAGTTAATTCTGCGAACACAACGACAACATTGGGAATGCGTTCTGCAATATTTTTTTCCCCTTGTTTGAGCCGCCGCGCGATCGCATCGGGAAAGAGGCTTAGCAGGAGTTGTTCATTTTCTTTACTTTTTTGAGCCACTAAATTAGTCTGCACTCGCAAACTGTGAACCATCGCATTAAAGGACTGTGCTAAATGACCAAACTCATCCTGGGAGTTGATTTCTGCGACTGCATCAATTTCTCCAGATTCGATCGTCGCTGCATAGTTAATCAAGCGCTGAATGGGGCGGATAAACCAATTGGCGATCACCATAGCTAGTAACGTGAGCAGCAACATTAATAAAGTTGCAGAAATCAGTACCTGATAGGCAAAGGCGGAAATGGGTGCATAGGCTTCTGTTAAATCCATCTCCGACAGAATGACCCAATTGAGTCCTTCAATTCGTAACGGAGCATAGGAACTCAAAACTGCAATGTCACGATAATCCTGAATGATTTCGGTGCCCTGTTTACCGTACAGGGCAGCATTCACACCCTGGGTATCAACCTTTTGTTCCAGAATCGTACTTTTATAACTGGCAATGCGCTTAAGCGAAGCAGGGGGAGTTCCTAACTTTTCGAGGAGTTTTAAATAGCTTGCACTATCCTCCGTTAAAAAGCGAGACTGCGATCGCATGAATCGATCGGGCCCCACTAAGTAGGTTTCTCCCGTTTGTCCGAGGCCGTCCTGCTGCCAGTTATGATTGCCTGTCATGACACTGTTGATTTCATTAACCGGAATTTGAACGGCTAAGACGCCCAGAAACTCTGCGGCAAATAACTGACCACCCTCCGGATCGGTAGCCTCTGGATTGGCAGGATTCACACCACTGGCACCTCGATCGCCGTTATTGCGAGTTGTTTTGAAGATGGGGACGGCAATAAAGGCCGCAGGGGCTCCATAGGAAGGTGCATAGGGCGCGAAGTCAACAATGTGGGCGTAGTTTTTCTGTTTAGCCTGTCGGACTGTTTCCACCAAACGCGCCAAATTACTTTCGCTGTAGGCTCCTTGGGTTAAATCACTACCAAAATCCGTTTCTTTATAAACGGTGTAGACAATTTTGCCCGCTGGGTTAATTAAAAACAAATCGTAATAGCCAAATTTGTCAATAATTTCTCGAACCATCGGGTGATATTTGGCATGGAGGCGGCTATATTCGCTACCATCGGAAGCGGCATCCAAACGATGTTTTTGGCCGACGGCAAACTGGTTAGCGGCAATATAGTAGTCTTGTAAATATTGTGCAGCCGGGTTAGGGGGTAGATAGGCAGAGAGGACAGGCGTACCTTGCTCAGTTTCCGCTAAGCGGGGTAGAAATTTCTGGCTATAGTATTGACGCAATTCTTGCTGAGTTTTGGCAGAAATGGGAGCCTGTTCCAGTTGTTGATAGGCCCGATCGAGTTGCTGTAACGCATCAATGATGGTGAGGTCGGTGCTAAGAGTTTGGGTATGGGCTCTTAAAGTCTTGAAGTAGGATTCAATCTGATAGGCTTTAGAGGCCCGAAGGCTGGTCAGTTGATTGAAAACGCGATCGGTCAGATTGGCACGACCACTTTGGTATCCTAAGAAGGCTGTGATCCCAATGGAACATCCGCTTACAATCAACAGCATTACGATAAGTTTAGATTTGATACTGAGGTGGCGGAGTAACTTCATAGGAGAACCAGGCGACAATGCTATAGCCCAAGACAGTACCACAGCCTAAGACAGTACCACAGCCTAAGACAGTACTACAGCTAAAGACGGTACCGCAGCCTAAGACAGTACTACAGCTAAAGACGGTACCGCAGCCAAAGACAGTATTATTGTTTTTCCCAATGCTGGGCGGGAAGAGATGATGATTAATCAACCTATGCACAACTCAGATCATTCACAGTTCAGATAAACAGGTGGTTATTCAATGGTGCAAGTCAAACAATTTCCATGGGGGTCTATCTTTCTTCTTTTAGGAGCCTACACAGCCTTCGGTAAATTTTTAACCGAAACTGCAGACCCTTCCACCAGTTTTTGGATTGCGGCCATCTGGGCATTTATCCTAGCAATTTTCTTTGTTCATCCACTGACGAACATTGGCCGCTTTCTGAATGGCCGCTTTCAATCCGATGCCGTAGCCTTTACCAGTTTGGTGGGACTAGCCGCTATGGCATCAATTTTACTGAACTGGTTCAAGATCTTTCTGCCAGTATTCATGCTGCTAGCCTGTGAAGCTTTAGCACGGATCGATCTTCAGTCCGCTCGGTATGGTGAAAGAGTCTCCACTGTGATCATGACAATCACAGCTTGGATGGGGTTAGCATCGGGGTGGATGATTGGCCAAGTCCTATAGGGGAGACAATCACCGTTCATCTCCCTTCACCGTTCATCTCCCCTTGTTTCGGCTACGGTTGATAAAACACTCGGGCATCTAGCTCCCCTTCGCTCCGCAGATAATCACTCAACTGTTCAGCGGCCTGACGATTGCCATAGACCCCGATCGCAAAGTGCAAACCCAGCGGTTGCTCCCGCAGATTGGTGTTCCGGGCGGAAACGCCTAAATTCACCAGCCGCCGAGCCACGGCGTTAATTTGATCCACTTCGACCGGAACCACCACGTAGTAGCCTGTGGGCAAGGTGGTTCTCGAAGTCCGGGGTTGACCGGGGGAGTAGCGCTGAGCATCTACCCCCACCACTTGGGTTGCAATGCCCTGATTCGCGAATTGCTGGACTTGTTGAAAAGCTGCGTTTTGCGTACTAAATGCACCAACTTGAATCCACTGTTGTCCCCCGATCGTTGTGATAAATGCCTGGGGTTCAATTTGCTTGGCCCGATTGAGACTGACTGTATTGTCATTGACCAAAACGCGGTAGACCGGAAGCACAGCCTGGGCAGTCAGGCTAGGTTGAGCTACAGTGCTATTCACCGGAACCACACCCCAATTAGCGGGGGTAGAATTCTCAGGAGCCGCATTAGAAACCGTGGGTGGAGGCGGAGGCCCATCTGTCGTCTCGCTCCTTACCATGTTGAGAATCGATTGCGCCTGAGCTGGCAACCCCATTCCCAGAATTAACATCCCTATCAAAACACGGTATACCCCCAGCTTCCCCGCAATCCTGGGCTGCCACCTAAGATTTCGCCAAAACAACGGCAAGCAAGATTCCATCGATCGCACTCCACAGACCTAAAAACAGGAACTGATCAAACAGGGACTGGCTTACAAATGGCACTGTCCGCTAATGTGCTGTCAATGTAACATAGCTCTCTTGTTGTGAATGGCAAAGTTTTGCGATGTCAACTTTGCACCGATCAAGCCGCAGAGAATCTAATCAAGCCGCAGAGAATCTAAGCGTTCCCCGATTGCCGTCTAGGGTCACGGGAACGCCTAGGGGCAATGCGATATTAACGCCCTCATGGCCAAAGGGAAGATCTGCCACGATCGGAATGCCCAAATCTCCCAAGCGATCGCGCAACACTTCTTCCACCGAAAAGCTGGGGATGTGACTCGGGGCATCACACAGGCTGAACCGACCCAGGGCAATGCCTGCCACCTGCTGCAAGGCTCCTGTCATGCGCCATTGGGTCAACATGCGATCGATGCGATAGGGGGCTTCTCCCACATCTTCCAAGGCCAGAATCACCCCCTGGAAATCCGGTTGATAGGGGGTACTGAGTAAGTGCGTTGCCACGGTCAGATTGGCTGGCAGTAGCAACCCGGTGGCGCTGCCGCCCCCCCAGCCCTTCCCGTGGATAGGTTCCAGCGATCGACCTTCGAGTAAGTCAAATAAATGCAACAAAGACCAGCCGGGTTCCTGACCGATCGTCGTCAGCAAAGGCCCATGAACCCCGCTGATGCCCTCCAGACTCCAGGCCCACAACAAACTGGTGATATCGGAAAAGCCCACCAGCCACTTGGGATTGCTCAGATTGGGATTGCTCAGATTGGGATCGCTCAGATTGGGATTGCTCAGAGTCAGATCGCCCCGCGTTGCCTGCCAAGTTTCTAGCAACCTAGCTCCACCCCAGCCGCCCCGCACACAGAGAATGGCGCGATAGTCCGGGTTGGCCAAGGCCATCGCTAACTGCTGACAACGCGCTTCATCGGTGCCTGCCAGGTAGCCCCAGCGATCGTCATAGCCCGCCATGATATCCACCTGGTAGCCCCGTGCCTGCCAAATTTCCACGCCTTGCTGGAATGCCGTTTGTTCTCGTAAGGCACCGCTAGGCGCGATCGCACAGAGCAAATCACCAGGTTTAAGCGGAGGGGGAAAACGGCACGGACGCATTCAAGATCTCTCATACAACGTGACAAGCATTCATTGTCCCTGATGTTATTCAGGGAGAGCAAACCGTTAGAGCAAATCATCACAAAAAAAGATTGGACAGAGGATTATTGCGCTAATTCGTTGGATTTGTGGTTCAGAATTTCGATGAACCAAGCCTCAGCCCGTTCTCCTAAGGCGACGAGGGAGTAAGTCATTTCAGCTTCTCGGTAGCAGATAGTGCGAGAAATTTGGGGGATTTTGTAGATAGCTTGCACCAATCCTTCTACGGAGTCGGGTTCCACTAGCCAGCCTGTATAGCCCGATTGAATAATTTCGGCAGGGCCACCCCGGCGGTAGGCAATGACCGGAACCCCGCAGGCTAGGGCTTCGATCACGACGTTGCCAAAGGCTTCCACCCACTTCGGCGTCATCAAGAGGGCTTGGGCACGGCCTAGGGCTTGCTGCAATTTCTGGGTGGATAGAAATCCCATCCATTCCATAGCGGCCTGGGGATAGTCAGCTTGGATCTGTGCCCAGTAGGCCGGATCTTGGATTACGCCGAAAATCTTCAGCGGCAATCCAGTTTTGGCAGCCGCTTGCACGGCATCTTCCAGTCCCTTTTCCGGGGCAATCCGACCGACCCAGGCCAGAAAATCGTCAGGATTTTGGCAAAACTCGTACTGGGACAGATCTACGCCATTTCGCAGGTTGAAGTAGGTAAAGCCTGCTTCAAAGGTCTGGGCTTGGGCGCTGCTGTGCATGGCGATCGTATTGGGAAAGGAGTCTGCCACATCCACAATGGCCTGATCCATGGCATCCGATAGCGACCCCATGCTAACCAAGTGGGCGATCGGCGTTTCAAAAAAGGGCGTTAGATAAAAGGGCAGCCAATCGTAGGCAAAGTTGACAATGAGGTCATAACGATTCTGGACTTGCCGCACATAGCTCCACAAATTGCCCAGAACAGCATTGCTGGGCATGGTAATGGGTGCATCTCGGCCTTGACTTTGCGCCGTCGTTTGTAAGTTCCCGACAATCTCAACCAGCGAAAAATCATCGAGCTGCGAACCCTCCGGCGCGACGACGGTGATGGAATGCCCCCGCTGCTGGAGGGCGATCGCTAAATTACGCAGCGTCAGTTCTACCCCGCCCCCCAAGCCTGAGCCCAGAGCGCCCACGGGGGTTGAGACAAACAACAGTTTGAGCGATCGCATAGCCTATTTATCCATGAGCACAGTCCACTTTGTTAGTATCCCATGGGGCTTCCGCTGGAGAAAAGTTTAGCGGATGGGGAACCTTCTGGAGTCCTCTCAGAATTGTTTCTGGGGCGATCGTTAATTGAGCGATTCCGGTCGATCGCTCGATCGGGCAGTCGCATCCAGTTTTGCCAGGTCGATCGAGGCCTATTTAATCCGGTTGACCTTGGCTAAGGCCCACTGTGCCGTTGCTTGTACCTCTGTATCGGGATCTTCGGTAGCTGTGTGGAGCAGTTGGCTAATCTGAGCGACCAAATCGTAAATACGGGTGACATCACGAATGGCGTTCTTGCGGACATCGGCATTCTCATTTTGCAAGGAAAGCGCGAGGGCTCGGCTCATTGGCTTCAGGGTGCGGGTGCCAATCTCCGACAGCGCCGACAGAATTAAGCTTTGCTCCCGAGAATCCGAGTCCAACAGCAGATCCACTAAAGGCTGCACCGCACGACTATCTCCCCGTTGGCCCAATTCCCAAATGACTTTTTGACGTTTTTGCGGATCGCATTGCTGGAGTTCTTGGAGCAGTGCATCGACAACGTTGTGTTTGCTGAGGCGGAGAGGGGGAGAAGAGTGGGTGGGCAGAACGGTGGTGGTGGAAGCTTCAATGGATGGAGCGATCACAGGATTAACCTGGGGTTCACTATCGGTGGGGACAGGAACCGGAATTTCAGAAGCTGGAGTTGCAGGGGCTGGAGTTGCAGGAGCTGGAGTTGCAGGAGCTGGAATTTCAGAAGCTGGAGTTGCAGGGGCTGGAGTTGTCGGAACCGAAGCCACTGGGGCCACTCGCTGCGTGAGTGGAATGTAGCCTTGGGGGGCTGGGGTTCCTTGGGGGCCTGCTGGATCTGGAGCAACTTGGGGAAATTGGCCGATCGTCGATCGGCGTAGAAGCAAGGCAACCGTACCTACGCCTACACCCACGACCGATAGCCCCATCAAGCCTGGAATGAGCATCTTCTTGAGGGAGGGTTTGGACAGGGAACGGGCGGAGGAGGGAGGGGATGGCTGGGCTTTTTTCTCTGCGGATTTTTCGGAAGTGGGTGCAGATTTTTCAGCGGCTGCTTGAACAGGCTGGGTTGATGGCGAAGCACTCTGGGCGGATGCGGATAATGCTGAAGTGGGCATCCAGCTACCGATCCCCACTAAACAGACAATCCACACCCACTGTAGACAAGGTTTGAGGTCATGGTTGAGGGGGCGGCAATGAGATTGTCGGTTGGGGGAGCAGGAAGCCATAACGTTCAATTACGCTCAGCGCGATCGTCAATAATATTCTTCAGATTGCACAAACTTTGCTCAATCCTAACCGTCTGGTTCGGTTTACGGTGAAGAAATTTTGTGATCGGGGCTGGAATCGTCGGCTAAACCGACTGCTATAGCTGCCATGGTACTGCCATCTGCCCGATCACCATCTACCCGCGATCGATCGGGATCAAGCGAGTCATTGGCTGCTGGCCAGAGCTTGGCCGCCAGCGCATCCCGCTGATTGATTGCATAAATACTCACCAACGTTAAAGCTACGCCCAGCCATTGGTAGGGTTCCAAATTTTCAGCCAGGAAAAAATTGCCAAAGGTTAGGGCGAAGACGGGCGTTAAAAAGGTCAGGGAACTCAGGCTGGTTAAGTTGCCTTGGGAGGCGAAGTAGAAGAACAAGCCATAGGACAGGGCACTGCCGAAGACTGTGGAATAACCCAAGGCTAGCCAATCGGTAGCGGTTAAGGCCGTCCATTGATCAACTTCCAGCCAGTCGGACAGGACAAACAAAGGCAAGCCCCCCAGCACCATATGCCAACCCGTTGCCACAACTGGATCGACATGGCGGGAAACGTAGCGCACCATCACTGTCCCGATCGCCATGGACAAGGCCGCCATCAGCATGAGCCATTGGCCGTTATCAAACAGGCTGCTGATCAGATCCAGGGGCACAAAACTGAAACTCGCGCAACTCCACACGGTCGGATCGACCCACTGCCTAATCCATTCCTGGGGCAACCCCAACAAACTGATGCCCCCAACGCCCAGGAGGAGCCCGATCGCCCCGATTAAACCAATCTTTTCACCAAATAAAATCCAGGCTAGGAGTGCCACGGCCAAGGGTTGGGAGTCAATCATCACCGAACCCAAACCCGCCCCTGTGCGGGTCAATCCCTGGGCCAGAAAGCCTTGGAACAGCGTGCCATCTACCAGGGCAAACAGTGCAATCCACAGCCAAGCTTTCCAGGTTTTTGGCTGCTCTCGGCGGCTGAGCATCGCAGCGACTAATACCAAAAATCCCGCTGGTACCAAGCGAAATCCCGCGAGGAAAAACGGTGTGGTATCGGCGATCGCGCCCTTCATGGCGACCATTGCCGTCCCCCAAAAGAAAAAGGGAGCAATCAACAGCAGCGCCGAAATGGATTTCCCCTGGGGAAGCTTTGACAGCATGGCAAGGTTAAGAGCGTGGAAGGATTAGTTAAATTATGTATTTGTGTAAAGTATTTGTATAGGGTGTGAAGCAGAGAAATCCTGCAATTCGCCCGATCGAGTTGGCTGTATGGCATTCACTGCCCACTTTTTACCGCAGGCAAGCTCTTTTCAGCATTTCAGTCCCTCTCAAAATTTTCTACCAACCATGTTTCCATTTCGTCCCCATTACAAAAAACAGATTGCCCGCATTGAAATTCAAGGTGCGATCGCCAGTGCCACTCGGAAGCGTGTGTTGGAAGCGCTGAAAGAGGTGGAGGAGCGGAAGTTTCCAGCATTGCTCCTGCGCATCGATAGTCCCGGCGGCACCGTGGGCGACTCCTACGAAATCTACAGTGCCCTCAAACGCCTCCAAACCAAGGGCTGTAAGATGGTTGCGAGTTTTGGTAATATTTCCGCGTCGGGTGGTGTATTCATTGGGGTGGCCGCCCAGCACATCATGGCCAACCCCGGCACCATTACGGGCAGCATTGGCGTCATTCTGCGGGGCAATAACCTGGAGCGGCTGCTCGATCGGGTAGGCGTGTCCTTTAAGGTGATTAAATCGGGGCCGTATAAAGATATCCTGTCCTTCGATCGGGAATTAACCGAGCCAGAGCAGCAGATTCTCCAAGACTTGATCGACACCAGTTATGAGCAATTTGTCCAGGTGGTGGCGGAGGGGCGGAAGTTGGCACCGGATGCCGTGAAGCAGTTCGCTGATGGTCGGATTTTCACCGGTGAGCAAGCGTTGGAGCTGGGGCTGATCGATCGCCTCGGGACGGAAGAGGATGCCCGCCGCTGGGCTGCGGAACTAGCAGGGTTGGATCCGGAAAAGGCCAAGGTGTTTCGGTTTGAGGAACCCAAGCCTTTGCTCAGCCGAATCACTGGCAGTCAATCCAACCTAAAACCCTGGGTGAAGGTACCTGCCTTGCAAACGGGGATCGATTGGCTAGAGTTTGAGTTAGAAACCCAGGGGATGCCGCTCTGGTTATATCGTCCCTAGTGAGCTACCTAAATGAGTCACCTATTGGCAATGGCTGTTCCAAATGGCTAGGCTGGTAACGGAGATCTCAGATTGGGGATCCTGCTGTTGCCCTAGCTGAAAGCACCGGCGACAGCAAGATTCAACGGATTTTGCAGACAACGCCCGCATCCTACCACCCTAGGGTCCTCTACGATTTTGCGACGGTTCTCCGGGCGGCGGTTGTGTCCAGATCTCCTATGATTAGTTTGCTCACCTCATTTCATACCCGGAGGATACCTAACGTGCACTGGCGAGTTCGAGCAATTCGGGGCGCAATCACCGTCACTGAAAATACAAAAGACGCGATCGCAGATGCAGTGACAGAGTTGTTGGATGAGCTGGAGTCCCGGAATCCGCTGGATTTGTCAGAGGTTGTTAGCGTAACCTTCTCCGTCACCCGAGATTTAGATGCCATTTTTCCAGCGGCGATCGCCCGGAAGCGTCCCGGCTGGGATCAGGTTCCTCTGATGGATTTTCAGCACATGTATGTAGCAGGCAGTTTGGAACGGTGTATTCGGCTATTGCTGCATTTCAACACCCCTGATCCAGCCCAACAAATCTATCACCCCTACTTGCGAGATGCGCGAATTCTTCGTCCAGATTTAGCGCTGATGGCCCCCTTGGTTCAAAGTTAGTGCGCTAGTTCGCGCTCTGATCCGCTCTAAGTTTGTTTTTCCCGTCAGTTGCAAGTCAGTTGCGAGTCAGTTGCTAGGCAACTTGTCACCTCGACCCGCAAATCTAACCCTAGTTGGATCGACTAGCCACAGATTGAGTCGTGTCCTAGGCGATGGCTTGAGTCATGGCCTTGGCCGTGGCTTGAGTAGGCGCTTGGACTCGTTGCTGAAGTTTGCTAATTGCAAAATTTCCCAGGGTCAACGCCACCGCCACCCTTCCAAGATCCCAATTCATGGAATAATGAAGTCTCTGTAGGAGAGCATTGCTGCTACTAATGGCTGCAACTAATTGAGGAAGGTTATGACTGAGACTGAAATCTTTGAAAAAGTAAAAAGCATCGTGGTAGATCAACTCAGCGTGGAAGCGGATAAGGTTGTTCCTGAAGCTAGCTTCCAAAATGATCTCGGTGCTGATTCCCTGGATACCGTTGAACTCGTGATGGCTCTGGAAGAAGAGTTCGACATTGAAATTCCCGATGAAGCTGCGGAAAGCATTGCAACCGTCCAAGCGGCTGTGGACTTTATCAAAGAGAAGTCTGCTTAATTGTTAAAGTTTCGGGTTCTGGGTTTTGGGTTTTCAGTTCTGACTCTGGCTCAAGACTCAAGCTTCAAGACTCAGAACTTTTGACCTCACCTTTGAACTGTAAATCATGGCAAATCCTGGATATAAGCGCGTTGTAGTCACAGGTCTCGGTGCAATTACGCCGATCGGCAATACTTTAGAAGAGTATTGGGACGGATTGATGGCGGGTCGGAATGGCATCGGGCCGATTACGTTGTTTGACGCCTCTGCTCACGACTGTCGGATTGCAGCGGAAGTGAAGAACTTCGACCCCAGTGCGTATATGCCGCCCAAAGAGGCGAAGCGCATGGATCGCTTTGTTCAGTTTGCAGTGGCCGCCAGTAAGCAGGCAGTTGCTGATGCCAAATTGGAAATTAATGAGTTGAATGCTGAGCAAGTTGGGGTACTGATTGGGACCGGAATTGGAGGTCTCAAGGTGCTCGAGGATCAGCACGAGATTTATCGGACTAAAGGCCCCGATCGTTGTAGCCCGTTCATGATTCCCATGATGATTGCCAACATGGCAGCGGGGGTGACGGCAATTCAGTTGGGAGCTAAGGGGCCGAACTCCTGTTCTGTGACGGCCTGTGCGGCGGGTTCCAATGCGATCGGGGATGCGTTCCGGATTGTGCGCGGTGGCTATGCCCAAGCGATGATTTGCGGCGGTACGGAAGCAGCGGTGACTCCGTTGTCAGTGGCGGGTTTTGTGGCCTGTAAGGCGGCTTGCACCAGCCGCAATGATGACCCCAGCCATGCCAGCCGTCCCTTCGATCGCGATCGTAACGGCTTTGTTCTTGGCGAAGGATCGGGAATTCTCGTCATTGAGGAAATGGAACACGCGATCGCGCGGGGAGCCAGAATTTACGCCGAGTTGGTGGGCTACGGTGCCACCTGTGACGCTTACCACATGACGGGTCAAACGCCCGGTGGGTTGGATGCGGCTCGGGCGATCTCTCTAGCGCTGAAGGATGCGGATTTGCTGCCGGAGTCGGTGAGCTATATCAACGCCCACGGCACCAGTACGCCAATCAATGACCCCAATGAAACGGCGGCGATTAAATTGTCGCTGGGCGATCATGCCTACAAGATTACGGTCAGTTCCACCAAGTCCATGACGGGGCACTTGCTGGGCGGTGCGGGTGGTATTGAGGCGGTGGCCAGTGTCATGGCGATCGCCAACGATCGGGTTCCTCCGACGATCAATTTAGACAATCCCGACGAGGGTTGCGATTTAGATTACGTCGCGAACGAAAGCCGGGAGCAGGTCGTGGATGTGGCGCTGTCCAACTCCTTTGGATTCGGCGGTCACAATGTGACGCTGGCGTTTAAGAAGTTTGTGCCGTAGCACGATCGCTAAATACTGACCTAAAAACCGGGGTTCTTCAAGAACCCCGGTTTTTGTCTGAGGATTTATCGCTCAGCCAACTTCTGAACAAAGGCTTGATGGCTGGGATCCGCAAGCCCCTGTTGCAGCACCTTGAGAACCTCGGTGATGTTGCCATCCAAGAGTGCAGGAATTGCTAGCCATAACCCTGGAAATACGCGACTGCGAATGATGCCATCGGTATCCGGTTCCACCCCCACAAATTCCTCCGCTTGTAAGTGGAACCAACTTAAGCGATTTTCAAAGGTTTGCCAGACGAGATATTCCTGAACCCCATTGCGACGATAGGCGTTTTGCTTGGCTCCCAAATCGATCGCGGCACTACTGGCTGCAATTTCGGCGATGAGTTCCGGTGCCCCTTCAATGTAGCCATCGTCACTGATGGTTGAACTTCCTCCAGTTTCAATGCGCAGTAAGGCGTCCGGTTGGGGTTCATTGTCCATGTCCAGCCTGGTGGTGGTGTTATCTGCCACGCTGACGCCAGGGGTTGCAGCCCAATACACGGTTAACCACCCGATCAATGCCGCATGGGGGGTGCCGTGGAAAACTCTGACGGGGGATGCCACGTAAACCACTCCTTCAATCAGTTCGGCTTTAAATTTTTCAGGGGTTGCTTCGTAGCGACGCTCGAATTCTGCACGGGTCAGTCGATCGCCGCTTTCTAGGGGAGGAATCGGCAGGTTGCGGGCAAAGGGCTGGAGAACCATAGGCAGCAATGGGAAATGGAGAATTACTAAAAACTGGGAGTCTGAATCGTACTTTTAGTAGGAATAAGGAGAGTTAGTAGAATCCTGATTTTTGTCACTGGTGGCTAGGCAAAAATCTGGGCGATCGCGGTGCTGAATCCTGGGAGGAGTGGTGAGGTGAGGGTGTCGGGTTCGAGGAGGGTGGTGACTAGTTGGAGTTGGGCGTCGGTGCGGCGATAGATTTCTAGGGTTTTGAGTTGCCAGTTGACGATCCAATATTCCTGTACGCCATGGCGGGAGTACAGCTTGAGTTTGACTTCCCGATCGCGTTGCTCGTTGAGCGCACCGGGAGACAGGATTTCAACCATCAACTCCGGCGCAACTACGAGGTGGCCCGCTTCATCCACGCCATTGGCCAGACGGGTTTGGCTAATCCAGACCACATCCGGGATGACGGCATCGGTCGGAGTGAAAATAACGCCTGGAGTCTGAAAGGGTTCCCCCAGTTGAGTGATTTTTGACCAAATTGCCAACTCTACATAGATGCGGCCACCTGCGGATTGGTGGCGGATGTGGGGGGCGCGGGTCACAAATAATTCTCCATCAATAATTTCGTAGCGTTTCCAGCCGCCATCGTCGGGCATGGCATCTAGATCGCGAGTTGTCCACCGCAGGGAGGGAGTAACCATTGGGATGACCGTTAAGCTTAGTTTTAGTGTAGTCGATCGATTACAAGGAGTAATATCAAATCAACTTGTGATTGCAATCCATAACGATCCCCCTAAATCCCCCTTAATAAGGGGGACTTTGAAAGAATTTGCCTGAATTTCCCCCTTAATAAGAGGGCTAGGGGGGATCGAATCTGTGGCATTGATAAATTAATTTGGTATAACAACCGGGGTTCTTTTAGTGACTTCTAAAAATTGAGCGTGTAAATAGAACCCCAGTTTTTGCTTAAACCATCACTGGGTGGAACGCTCACGTTGCATCAAGCTGAAGTATTGCCAATGAGAACCGGGAACAGGAACGGGAATGCTCCAGTGAATACGATCGCTAAACCGAAGCACATGTAGTTGATTAAGTAGGAGGGGTAAATTAAATGTAAGATAGAAGGAACTTTTTTCTCTTTAAAATGCCAGCCCCTCTCCGTATCATTCTTAGCCCAGAAGACGATGAAATGTTGAGCGAATTGAGAGTCGCAACAACCGTTCCTCAACGAACCCGCGACCGTGCTCATATGCTTCGGTTAAACGCTCAAGGCTGGAATGTGCCTGCGATTGCTGAGGTATTTGACTGCCATGAGCACACCGTCCGAGCAACGATTAAACGCTGGAATGACCGGGGTCTATCGGGATTATGGGAAGCCCCCGGACGGGGCGCAAAACGGCGTTGGACCGAAGCAGATATGGAATTTATCGAAGCTTGTCTGGAAGACCCTAGCCAAACCTATAACAGTGTCCAAATCTCTCGAAAACTTAAGGATGCAGGTCTGGTCAACCTGAGTAGTGACCGATTACGAGAGATCATTAAAAAAAAGACTACCGCTGGAAACGAACGCGCCATAGCCATCGCAAAAAACAAGACAAGGCACAACGGGCCATCAAACAAGCAGACCTAGATATGCTCAAACAATGGGCCAGTCTGGACCTGATCGATGTGAAGTACTTGGATGAATCAGGGTTTGCCCTTTGGAGTCCCATCTGCTACGGCTACAGTCGGATTGGAGCGCAAAAACGACAAGAACAGACTCAGATCGTTTACGGCAGTCGTCGCATCAGTATTTTAGGGGTATGGGAAGGGGGCAAGGGATTTGAGTATGCCTTAGTCAAAGGTGGGTTTAACAGCGATAGTTACATTAAGGTGATGAATTGGATCGCTGAGAAAGCGGCTCAGACCTTAGCGACCACGGGGAAAATAACGGTGGTGGTTCAGGACAATGGCTCATGGCATAAGAGTAAAGTGACTCAAGCCCAATGGGATACTTGGGCAGAACAAGGACTGATCATGTTTTTTCTACCGCCTTATTGCTCAGAAATGAATCCCATTGAAGGGGAGTGGCATCAGTTAAAAGCTCACGAGATCTCAGGACAGATGTTCGATAATTCCTATGACTTAGCCATGGCCGTTATCGCTGGGGTAGAAAACCGCTATTTTCCCAAAGGTTATAAGGTTGAACGTTTTATATTTAATTCAGCCTAGCTACTTA
>NZ_JBLZFX010000078.1:0-28020 GCF_050753345.1 Alkalinema pantanalense CENA528
CTACTCCCCAACCCCGGCCTCCCACCCGCTCTCCCGTATGAACACGGTGGCCATTTCCCCAGCCACGCCCTACGCCGCCACTCCCCCACCGCAACCCAATGCCCTGCCAGCCCGATCGCCGGAAACCGCTTCAGGCACGATCGTGGCAGCTCCCGGTGCAGGCCATCCAGCGCGAACTCAGTACTCGCCGTCAGATAACACTTGGCTGTGGTCACTCCTGGCCCTGCCGTTCCGCCTACTCAAAGGGTGTTTCCAAATCCTCGGCTTTGGCTTTAAAACCGTTGATTGGGTCATGACTTGGATGTGGCGAGCCCTTTTGATTGTGGTTTTGCTCGCCGGGGGCGCGATCGCGTCTTTTCTATGGAAGTTGGATTTAACACCGAATTGGCAACTTCCTGAAGTGAAGCTACCGGAACTGAAGTTACCGGAAGTCAAGTTTCCCGATGTTAAGCTTCCCGATGTCAAGTTTCCTGATATCCAATTGCCGAATCCCGCAGCCTCAAAGCCTAAAACCTGCTCCGATAGCGTATTTACCCGCTATGAACAGGTCGGTCTGACCAAACAGGACTTCTACCGACAGGTGAATCAAGAATTCTACGATCGCCATCCGGATCGGGTGGGAAGCCCCCTAACCAGTGACGCCAGTGATGCCAAACTGCGACAGGAGTGGTGCCAAATTGCCGAAACAGTCCTGGATCGGGCAGCTCGCGATCGCCGTTAAATTTAGTTCTTGAGGCCAGTGGCAGCCACCCCGCGAATGAATTGCTTTTGAGTAATGATAAACAGAGCTACGATCGGGACTGTGGCGATCGTCACTGCCGCCATCATCAGTCCCCAATTATTCGTAAATTGCTCCTGAAAACTGGCTAACGCTAGCTGTACGGTTCGTAGTTCCGGTCGAGTGGTGAACACTAAAGGCTTAAACAAATCATTCCACTCGCCAATAAAGGCAAACAAAAACAGCGTCACCAAGGCCGGTCGCGCTAAAGGCAATAAAATCTGCCAGAGAATTTGCCAGCGATTGGCCCCATCCAAAGCCGCCGCTTCCTCTAATTCGATCGGGATCGCAAGAAAGTACTGCCGCAGCAGAAAAATTCCAAACCCATTCACCGCCGTTGGCAAAATCAATGCGCCGTAGGTATTGATCAGATGCCCCCCCTTCAGCAGTAAAAAGATGGGGATCACTAATAATTGTAAAGGGATCACCAGCGTTGCCAGGATGATCAACAACAGGAGCGACTGGCCCCAGAAACGGAGTCGAGCCAAGGCATAGCCTGCTAGGGCAGACGTAATGAGTTGCAACACTGTGACGCCCAAGGCTACGATCGTCGAGTTGGCAAAGGCTAGCAGAAAGGATCCCTGGCCCCAGGCCGATCGATAATTCGCCCCTGACCAGCCCACCCCAGGAACCTCAAAGGACTTCAGCAGCACCAAGCCCAACGGCAACAGCATGATCACGGCTCCCACTGCCAGCCCGATCGGTTTCACCACCTGCTTTACGCTCTGCAATTTCTGTCCCAGCATCACTTCTAGTCAATTAGGGCAAGTTTTCAGACTCTATAGATAGCCATACATAATGCAGTCTGCTATAGCAGAACACTATATGAGCAGAGGCAAATCAGGGAATTTGCTCATCAGATGACACGATGCTTAACCATACAGGTTAAAGTGTAGAGTGGGAATTCACAAAACTTCTTGATTCTTTTTCTTTACATAGAAGGGATAATCTGAAGCTGGTAGCTCCCAGCATGTTCATGATGAGGAGATGACGAGTCTATGCCGCAACTTGAGGTGATGCCAGAACTCGACTATCAGAGTCCAGTTTACAAAGATGCCTATAGCCGCATCAACGCGATCGTGATCGAAGGCGAAGAAGAGGCGTATAGCAACTACAACCAACTGGCAGAACTCATGCCCGATGATGCCACTGAACTACAAAAGCTGGCAAAAATGGAGTTCAGACACAAAAAAGGGTTTGAAGCCTGTGGCAAAAACCTAGAGGTTAACCCCGATCTGCCATTTGCTAAGGAATTCTTTGCAGAGCTGCACGGTAACTTTCAAGCAGCCGCAGCCGCTGGCAAAATTGTGACTTGCTTACTGATCCAGTCATTGATCATTGAGTGCTTCGCTATTTCGGCCTACAACATCTACATTCCCGTGGCTGATGACTTTGCACGTAAGATCACCGAAGGCGTCGTTAAGGATGAATATCTCCACCTCAACTACGGTGAAGAATGGCTGAAGGCGAACTTTGAAGCCTCCCGCGCTGAACTGGAGGAAGCCAACAAGCAAAATCTGCCCCTGGTTTGGAAAATGCTGAACCAAGTGGAACAGGACGCCAAGGAACTGGGGATGGAACGGGAAGCCCTCGTTGAGGACTTTATGATTTCCTACGGTGAAGCCCTTGCCAATATTGGCTTCACAACCCGCGATATTATGCGCATGTCAGCCTACGGGCTTTCCGCTGCATAGGCTGCCTATAGTTTGCGTGGTTGGGAGCGCGATCGATCGCGCTCCCATTCCACCTGTCTGGGATCCCTTTATCTAACCCTTTCCCATCACGCCCATGTTTGGTCTCATTGGTCATCTCACAAGCCTTCAACATGCTCAGTCCGTTGCTCGCGACTTGGGCTATCCGGAGTACGCCGACCAAGATCTCGATTTCTGGTGCAGTGCGCCGCCGCAGATTGTCGATGAGATTAAGGTAACCAGCGCAACGGGACAGGTCATTGAAGGGCGCTATGTGGAGTCCTGCTTTCTGCCGGAAATGCTGGCCACTCGTCGGTTCAAGGCAGCAACCCGCAAAATTATCAACGCCATGGCCCATGCCCAAAAAAATGGGTTGAATATCACAGCACTGGGGGGATTTTCCTCGATAATTTTTGAGAACTTTGATCTGTCGCAGTTTCGGCAAATTCGCAACATTACGCTGGAATTCGATAAGTTCACCACGGGCAATACCCACACGGCCTATATTATCGCCCGTCAGGTGGAACAGGCTTCGCAGCAATTGGGCATGAAACTGTCAGACTGCACGATCGCGGTTTGTGGGGCAACGGGGGACATCGGCAGCGCGGTCTGTCGGTGGCTGAACCAACGGACGGATGTGAAGGAACTCCTACTGATTGCCCGCAACCAAGAGCGTTTGGAGACGCTACAAGCCGATTTGGGCCGGGGGAAAATCATGCCCCTGGAAGCTGCTTTACCCGAAGCCGACATTATTGTTTGGGTGGCCAGTATGCCCAAGGGGGTGGAGATCGACCCAACCCAGTTAAAGCAACCCTGTCTCTTGATTGATGGCGGCTATCCCAAAAACCTAGGTAGCAAAATTCAGCATCCCGGTGTCCATGTGCTCAATGGCGGCATTGTTGAGCATTCCCTCGACATCGACTGGAAAATTATGAACATCGTCAACATGGATGTGCCCCAGCGGCAGTTGTTTGCTTGCTTTGCGGAATCCATGCTGCTGGAGTTTGAGAAATGGTATACCAATTTCTCCTGGGGACGGAATTTGATTTCCACCGAAAAAATGGAGCAAATTGGCGCAGCATCCGTCAAGCATGGCTTCCGGCCTTTGCTGTTGTCGGGAATTAGTTAGTGGTCTTTAAGTGACTCGTCTTTAGTGACTCGTCTTTACGGCTATTCTCCCTCCACCTATCCCCAAACCCTTAATGCAATACGTTCTGATCATTCACGAAGTTGAAGACTATCCGGCATGGAAGCAGGTTTTCGACTCCGCAGCATCCATTCGCAAAGCGGCGGGTGAACGATCGTACCAGGTACTCAAATATCAGAATGAGCCCAATCGCATTGTTCATTTCTCGGCTTGGACTTCGATCGACCATGCTCGGCGGTTCTTTGAGTCCCCTGAGCTAGTTCAAATTCGCAAAGAAGCTGGGGTAAAAGCACCTGAGTTTATCTATTTAGAGCAGCTTGAGGCCGGGGATTTATAAGTTGCGGTCCCGTGGAACTCCCGAGCGATCGCTCCGGTTCGGTTTTCACGATGTGCTCGGGTCTGAGGAGATTCCCCCTTAGCTTTATGCTTATTGAAGGAGTTTGATCGCTCCTCCCGTCCGTTTCATTCTGAATCCCTATGGCAACGCCCGATCGCAAACCCGTTTTGCTCGACTTCGAGAAGCCCCTCGCCGAACTGGAGGGCCGCATTCAACAAATTCGTGACCTAGCCGACGAAAACGAAGTCGATGTCGGCGAACAAATTCGGCAGTTGGAAGCTAGGGCACAACAACTGCGGCAGGAAATCTTTGGCAACCTGACGCCGACCCAACGGCTGCAAGTGGCACGCCATCCCCGTCGCCCCAGCACGCTGGACTACATCCAAGCCATTAGTGATGAATGGATCGAACTCCATGGCGATCGGGGTGGCTTTGACGATCCGGCGGTGGTGGGTGGAGTGGCGCGTCTTGATGGGCGGCCTGTCATGATGCTAGGGCAGCAAAAGGGGCGGGATACAAAGGACAACATTGCCCGCAACTTTGGGATGGCTTCCCCTGGTGGCTATCGCAAGGCGATTCGTTTGATGGAACATGCCGATCGCTTTGGCATGCCGATTCTGAGTTTTATCGATACTCCCGCTGCTTGGGCTGGATTGGAGGCGGAGGAATTTGGCCAAGGGGAAGCGATCGCGTTTAATTTGCGGGAAATGTTTCGCTTTGAGGTGCCCATTATCTGCACTGTCATCGGCGAAGGGGGATCCGGTGGCGCGTTGGGAATTGGAGTGGGCGATCGTCTGCTGATGCTGGAACATGCGGTTTACAGTGTGGCTCCCCCCGAAGCCTGTGCTGCCATTCTTTGGCGGGATGCTGCCAAAGGCCCCCAAGCCGCAGCAGCGTTAAAAATCACCTCAGAAGATTTGGTGAATCTGGGTTTGATTGATGAAGTTGTGAAGGAACCCACCGGAGCAGCCCATTCCGATCCAGTGCAAGCAACTGAATTGCTGAAGGCCGCATTACTGAGAAACCTTGCTGATTTAGATCAGTTAACCAGTCAGCAGCGCCGAGAACTGCGCTATCACAAGTTCCGCAATATGGGTAAGTTTGCTGAAGCAACGGTCTAACGTAAGGCAAGGATCCGAGATGAAACAACCTGTTAAGACCAGTAACCCGCGATCGTAGAAGGCTTCGGGGTAATAGTCTTAGAGTAAAAAATTGCGCAAACATCAGGCATGGGGGCATCCTCATGTCTTTTTTAGATTAAGCAGTAATCTGGGTTTAGCAGTGGCAAAACTATGAAATAGCAGCAACTTGGGCAATCATTTTTTGCAATCACTATTTTTTGCAATTACTGTTTTTGGGTAATTACATTTTTGGGTAATTCCGTATGCAGGATGGGCCAGGAGCGGCTCTGAGCCTGGTAAATCGCCTGGTAAATCGATCGTCAATGGATAGAGCCTGGGGCAAGTTATTTTTTGAAAGGATTCCATGCTACAGAAAATTCTTGACAGACCGGTAGGGGGAATTGTGTAGGATGAAAGGGGGCCTGAGCACTGGCCTAGGTTCACCCACTTAAAATAAGTAAGGGTAGATTTCCTGGCGCGATCGGTGTTGAACAATCGGTGTTGTAGTTGCTATGCAAACTTTTAATGTGAGTTTGCATGGGAGTGAGCTTGCATGCGCACTTGAAGTTGAGGTGTAAATCTGATGTTTCAAGAAATTCAACTCAGATTTCTCTAATCTGCCATTGATTAAGCTTTAAAAATTCATTGCCACAATACACCTAACGGCATTATCCCATCGGCCATAAATTCGATCATAGATAGAGAAAAATCAATCTATTGCCTTCATTCCGATAATGCCGATTCCCCAACCCCTTTGCAACAGATGCTATAATTTGAAATCGTAACAATTGTTTACATCTTTTTTTAGGATCGCACTCTGCTTTTGTTTGCCATGAACAGATGCTTATGAAAGGCAAAAGTGACGCAGCGATCGTGGTTTTTAGGCAACTTTTCCAACTCATTGCGAGAACAGTACGTTGACTCAAAAACGATACGCTCTGATTACGGGAGCCAGTAGTGGAATTGGCAAGGCTACAGCACTTGCATTTGCTGATGCAGGGATCCACCTGATATTGATGGGTCGTAATTTAGCCAAGCTTGAGGCGATCGCGGCGATCGTGGAGCCTTCCGGTGTGGACGTCCAAGTTCATGCGGTGGATTTTTCTGTCCTAACGGATATCCAAGATCGAGTCAAAGCCATTGCCACTTCAGTGCCCCACCTCGACATCGTGGTTAACAGCGCTGGCATGGGATACACCGGTTTACTGTCAGAAACTTCTTTGGAGGACTGGCAGCAAGTGATCGATTTAAACCTCACGAGCGTATTCCAATGTATCCAAGGTGTTCTACCGGTCTTGCGATCGCAACGGAGCGGCACCATCATTAACGTTGCTTCCGTTGCAGCGTACCAAACGTTCCCCAGTTGGGGCGCTTACTGTGTCAGTAAATTTGGATTGCTGGCGCTTTCTAAAACCCTAGCGGCTGAAGAGCGCGCCCATGGAATTCGGGTGATCACCATTTCCCCTGGCTCCGTAAATACGGAACTGTGGGATACGAAAACGGTGCAGGCCGATTTCGATCGTAGCGCCATGCTTACACCTGAAGTGGTGGCGCAATCGATTCTGCACACGGCGCAAATGCCGCCCACGGCAGTCGTCGAAGAACTTGTCCTGATGCCGAATGCAGGCACCTTTTAGGATCAAGTTGCGCAGGATAGCTCTTGCCCGATCAAATGCTTGGGCCAACGCTTAAGTCAATGTGGTTTTGCAAGGGCTTTGATCAGTTTTTAGATTACACACTCTACCTTCAACTCATTATGACGCTTGCAAAGGATATGTCTCCCCTAACCTCCAGTCTTGAAACAGAATTGGCCCGTAATGCGCTCCGTGAAGAGGGTGATGCGGATTATTTTGCTTCGATGGAATCTGCTGTTCGAGAAATGCTGATTGGGGTGGGGGAAGATCCCGATCGTGAAGGACTGCTGAAGACACCGAAGCGGGTGGCTAAGGCGATGCAATTCCTAACGAGTGGCTATAGCCAATCCTTGGAAGAGTTGCTCAATGGGGCAATTTTCGACGAAGGACATAATGAAATGGTGCTCGTGCGTGACATCAATTTCTTCAGTCTGTGTGAACACCATATGTTGCCGTTTATGGGTCGTGCGCACGTTGCTTATATTCCTAACCAAAAGGTGGTGGGTTTAAGTAAGCTAGCTCGGATTGTGGAGATGTATGCCCGCCGTTTGCAGGTGCAGGAACGTCTGACTCGCCAAATTGCGGAGGCGTTGCAGGATGTGTTGCAACCCCGTGGTGTGGCGGTGGTGATGGAGGCAACTCACATGTGCATGGTGATGCGTGGGGTGCAGAAGCCCGGTTCTTGGACAGTGACGAGTGCGATGGTGGGTTGCTTCCAGGAAGATCAGAAGACGCGGGAAGAGTTCTTGAATTTGATTCGCCATCAGCCAGCCTTTTTCTAAGGGTGTTAGGGGTTTGCTCTAAGGTCGATCGATGGCGTTAGGGCATTGGTTTGATGAATGAACTAAATCATGGATCAAGGTACGGCGATCGCTGTACCTTTTTTTATCAGATTTGTGCCTGAAAACGACTGCCCACAAAATAATCTGAAAGACCGATCGAATTTTGCATCACACAAATGAGGGAGAAACTACACGATCGCTCTCAATGACCACTATCTATGCTTCCGTGGAGAGTTCCTGGGCAAATGAGCCAGTTAGTTTTGCTAGAACCTCGATCGACTAAATGCTGGGAAAACGAATGGATCAATGTTGCGAAAGCCTCGATCGATGAGTCCGCGCCGAGTCTCGAATAACATTGATGATGCGATCGATGGAGCGATCGTAATAACCACAATTCTGAAATGTGAACTGAAATGCTGGAAGGACAGAGACTGGAAGGGCTTTTTTCTCTCTGGACAGTCAGTGCAACGACTAAGTTGAACGGCGACGAGCAAATTATAAACGCAGTGAGAAGACTCTGTTTGCTGTTCCAACAACTAGTTAGACCGTGACACAACGTAAAGACTTTCAATTACTCGACAGGCTTAATGGTAACGTTACCACCTTCTACTGCTCGAATATACAAATCGTAGCCATACAACAAACTCATTCCGACCAAAGGATCAGTCTCCGCCCCGTTCACCGGAATGTTGCGGTATTGACCATCCCAAATAATCGTTGCGGCATAAACTTCAAAAGTCACTTCACTGCCATCGCCTAATGTTCCGCGATCGATACCTGTCCAAGGCAAGTTTAGCGTCACAATGATTTCACGCGGCAAACTCAGGAAGCCTGTGTAACCTGTATCAATGACTGCATCAATCAGTTGGGTTTGACGATTTGTGTTGCTAACGACCAGCGAAATTGTTGCCTCACGGCTTAGGTTTACGACACCATGCATCATACAAATTTTCTCAAACTCCGTGCGCCAAAGCGATGAACAGCCCGATGTCCAATGCGGACGATCCAAGGTTGGGCATCTGGAACGCGCTCAAATAACCGATCAGTTGCTTCCAAAATTTCATCTGCGACCTCAAAGGCTCCGGTTTCAATGTCGATCGCTACAATTCTGCCGTGGTTGCCTTCCTCAACTTGCGATCGCACTTGGGACTCATAAATTTCATCACCTCGTCGGGCAAATTCTTCTTTGCTGTAGCGGGGTTGTCGCACTGTCATTGGCTTGACCTCGTTTCAACTGTACTCCTCTATTTTAGCTTGGTCGATCGGTGGCTTCCGTAAGGGATTGCTCTCGATTAAGCAACTTTGGATGAAAGCCCAAGGTTACGCTTAAGTCATCAGTGTTGTTTGCGCGTCGTCATGAACCGCCCATTGCGAACCCGCACGATGGGTGGTGTGGGAGGGGAGGGTTAAATTCCCTCCTCGACCCGATTAGCCCGTCGCAATTGCACTCACATTGAACTTTTGATTTGATTATCATCATCTTGATCACCTCCCTTGCTCGTAGTTGAAGCGATCTTCAGAAGGTCTGTACCGAGAGATACGAGGGAAAGGATATAGGAATCGTCAACATCAAAAGCGGCTCCATGTGCAACACGATTTCTAACACTCCAAAAATCGCGAAAAGCGGGAAAGAAATCTTGAGGAAAAATGTCTGCTTTAACTCCCATCTCAACATAGCGCGAGGCTGAGTAGACTCTCTCAGTAGAGATACCTGCTTCCTCTAAACGATTTCTCAATTGTTGTTCAATTTTTGCTGAGAGTAGTAACAATGCAGCTTTTGGATCTTTGCCAGATTCTTCTAAAACTTTCTCGATTTCAAAGGAAACATTTTCTGAAACGGTAGCTTTCTGCTCTAGCGCAGCAGCATCTTGCGCTTTTTCAACTTCTTTCCCAAGATTACCGATACTTTCCTTTAACTCAAGCTCTGTATCTCCAACTTTTATCTTCTTGATATAGGGAGCTACTGACTTAAGATCTGGCAGTATGAAAATTAATGCAGCAATCCCCATCAACCATATTGAATTTGGGTCAGCCTGAGCATTTGGAAATATTACTCTTAATACTATAAGAACAAGGCAGGCTATAACTAGTAACCATCGTTTATTTGCTAGGCTAATGTATCTTAGCCAAGAACCAAGGTAGGGCTGAATTAATGCAAAACCTACTATAACAAGAAGAGAAACAGAGAAAATATCAAGTTTTATAGTCTGTAACACATTGAAGAAATCAGGCTTTACTTGTCTGATAATAAGCAAAGCGAAACAGATACTCACTACTGACCAACGTATCCATTGTCTCGATTGCTTCATATCTCAGCCCTTAAACTAAGCAGCTTAAAAATAGTGTTCAGAGTTTATACCAATTACAGAAAACACATTTCTCAATTCAACATCGATCACCTATCTAAAAGAGCCTTTAAGCTAAAAACTTGAGGGCTAACGCAAAATTCACCTGCTGTAAGTTGACTTCGCTAAAGACAGTTTAGCATTGCCGGTCAGGTGCGACGATCGGTTAGACAAGGCCAATGATGAAGTCTTTCTAAATTTTGCCAGAAAATGACTGCCCACGAAACCATCTGAAAGGCCGATCGAACGTTGCATCACACAAATGAGGGAGAAACTACTCGATCGCTCTCAATAACCACGATCGCTGCTTCCAGCGGAGGTGTCTACAGTCTGCCAGATGAACAAACCTGTAGAACACCTCAGTTGTAAAGTCGTTAACGTTGGCGTTCGCGACTGAGGATGCTGATGTATTGCCCATCGGAATGCACGATCTTCATCGGTTGACTCCAATGAATCCGATGGCGTAGCCTCTGAAAAGCAGAATCGGCAATTCGATGGACATGCAATTGATTAATCGTGTCTTGAATGAATTCTGGATGACCGATTAAGTGGATCTGTAAGCGTTGCCGCTCATGTTGAGCCGAACGATCGCCCCGATCGCTAGAACCTTTCGTAAATGATCATCCAGCCGCCTTGCTGCCCACTCAGCGAGTTCAACTCCCACCCCTCCAAGGGACAGATCCGCTGGGTTCTCTTCCTGACCCATCAAAACCATCTTCCCAAGTAATCAAACCAACACCTTCCGCCAAAACTTCACAAACGCTCCCAGGCTCTAACCAACTCTTCATAGGTATTGCCGTAGATTTTACGGGGACATTCAACCGGGAATTAGAAACCATAGAAATATTGGAGCTGACTTTGATTCAGCCTAACTCCCATTGCAGAAATCACACTCACCCGATTAATTCATAGGATTCTCTTCCAGATGAACAATTGCCTTCGTACAATTACGCTGACGAGCCTCTTGGCGATCGGATACAGCACCATCGGCCTCGCCCCCGCCCAAGCCGACAGCATCCAAAATACCTCGATCGGTGGCACCGCTCCCACCGACTACCTACTCTACGACGCCAACGGAACTAATACCTTCGTCAATCTCAACGCCAGCCTGAGCAGCATCCTCAGCGGCGACACAACCAATCCCACCGGAAATATCGAATTGGCGGCTAGCAGCGAAAAAGCTGGATTCGATTTCAGTAAAACTACCACCCTCAACGGTACGATCGGCGGACGTAGTATTTCCATCAGTAGTCTCACGCAGAGCGACTGGACTGCCGCCTACCAAGGCACCACCTTCGGCCAATACTGGTTCAACCAAGCCCTGACAAATAACGGCTTCGGCAGCTTAGTAGGAACTCAGACAGGGAATTCGTTCTTCAACATTTTCGCAAGCAACGGTGGCTTCCAGCGCTTTAGTGACCCCAACATTTCCTACGTCAATCAAAACGCAACGGGCACGATTAGCATCGGTTTAGCAGGCCATTACAACGCCAGTTCGTTGTTTACTCAATCGATCGATCAATACCTTGCCAAAAACCCTGCTTTACCAAGTAGCCAAAAGCTTGCATTGTTGGGCTTAAAAAACCAACTGAGCACTAGTAGCAACCCCATTCAAGCCAGCGAAATTATCAAATACACCTACAACGGCGTCACGAACTACGGCTTTAGCTTCAAAGCGACCCAATCTGGCTTAGTGGAAAAGAGCGATGGCATTTCCCACAGCGGCAATTACGAGATTTCGATCGATGGTCCACCCCCCATCAAAGTTCCCGAACCGGGTCTTGCCCTAAGCTTGGCTGGCATCGGTACCTGGGTAGCTCTGCAACGTCGTCGTCAATCTGCATAATTCACAAATCGACAGCATCCAGGTTTGACATAGATTTCGTCAGCTAGATTTCATCAGTTAGCATAGCTTGCGTTCTACCCCTCTCGGACAATCAACACCGAAGGGGTTTTATTTATATTCAAGAATTTATAGAATTTGAATTCTTCAAGTGATCTATTCTAAGTTTTTTTCTGTATACGATTCTATATTTTCATCAATTTAATTTTTGTTTTTATAACAGTTGCTACGAGATTAGTTTTAGCCAAAGAATGAGAACAGATGAGACTTGTATTAAGTCAAAATGAAGGTAGGCTAGATTCTACAAGCTGTATCCTTTACTATTGCTAGTTTTTCATCTTTATTGATCTTTCCCACCTAGGTTAAGACCTCTGTTATAGAAAATGGCTTAGCCATTAGAGTGAGACCTTGATGGAACTAGGTAATGGACATCCAGAATTAGGGAAGTCTAGGATGGCAACTCGCTTTTGTCCCCTTGTTCTATCGCTACCTTATGTCATTTTCAGTTTCCCCTGATCCAAACTTTACCCACCTAGAATGAATTATCGTAGCACCCACCTGGATCCACTCAAGATTTCAGTCGTTATCATTGATGAATCAGAAGCAGATAGCTCAGCTTACATTCAATACCTGAAAGCTGAATCTACCCATACCTATCAAATTACTCAAGCCACAACGTTACATAAAGGAATTCAGTTGTGGAAATCGCAGCATTTTGATCTAGCTCTGTTAAATCTACAATTACCAGGTGGGGCTACATTAGATTTTTTACAATCTTTTCAATCGAATAAAAGTAATGGTTTCCTGGGTTACAAAGTGCCTGTAATTGTCTTAATCGAGCAAGGCAATGAACAGCAGGCTGCCAATGCAATGCAATTGGGCGCGATCGACTATCTGATCAAGGAAGAACTGACAGAAAGTTCATTTCAAAAAAGTATTCTGAGCGCGATCGAATATCAAAAATTGGCCCAGCAATTTCTGAAATCGCAACAGCAACAGCAACTGCTCACAGAAATCTCCTTACAAATTCGCCAATCTTTGGATCTGTCCCAAATTCTCCAGTCCACTGTAGATGGCTTACGGCAACTGCTAGGGTGCGATCGAGCAGTGATCTATCAATTCCAAACAGACTGGAGCGGAATCATTGCCGTCGAATCAGTAGCGCAACCGAAACTCTCAATTTTTCAGCAGGAAATTTTTGATCCTTGTCTCTCAACAAAATGGCATGAGCCCTATCTTCAGGGCAGAATTAGTTGCGTCCACGATCGTAATGACCCATCACTCACCCCCTGCTATGCAGACCTGTTGGCTAGCATCCAGGTACGAGCCTGTCTAGTAACCCCCATTTTGCAGGCTGAGCCGTTGTTCCACAACCAGTGCCTATGGGGATTGCTCATTGCCCATCAGTGCCATGGGACTCGGGTGTGGACTGACGCCGAAATTGACCTAGTGCAGCAGCTTGCCACCCAGGCCAGCATCGCCCTTCAGCAAGCCACCGCCTATACTCAATTGCAAAGCGAGCTCAAAGAACGTCAACGGGCCGAGGCAGCACTCCAACAACTCAATCAAGAACTGGAAAATCGAGTCATTCAGCGTACTACCGCTCTTCAGCAGAGCGAATCCCGTCTTCAGGAAGCCCAGCAAATTGCTCGTCTTGGGCACTGGGAAATTGATCTGCCCACAGGCAAAATCACCTGGTCACCGGAAATTTTTACAATCTTTGGCTTCGATCGCAACCAACCAACCCCAACCCTGGCCGAAATCTTCCAGTTATTTACCCCTGCCGATCGCGATCGCATTACCAGCCCCCTTCAACACGCTACTGCAAGAGGGAGCTGCTACGAGTTAGATCTTTCCTTCACCCGAGCCGATGGATCCTCAGGGCATATCTTTGTGCGGGGCAAACCGATCCACGACGGTCAAGGACAGGTGGTTCGGCGGGTGGGCATCATCATGGATATCACCGATCGCCGCCGCACAGAAATGGCCTTAGCCCGCTATACCGAGGAAGTCGAGGATTTATATAACAATGCTCCCTGCGGCTACCATTCCCTCGATCCGCAAGGGCGTTTAATCCGAGTTAACGCTACGGAATTGCAATGGTTAGGCTACAGCCGTGAGGAAATGATTGGCCAACCCTTCATCAATTTTTTCACCCAAGAGAGTCGCCAAGACTTCTTCAAGAACTTTCCAGTTTTCCTGGAACGGGGTTGGGTCAAGAATCTGGAATACGAAATCATCTGCAAGGACGGCTCCACTTTGCCTGTGCTAATTAGTGCCACCGCCGTCAAAGATGCCAAGGGCACCTTACTCTACAACCGGGCCACAATGGTGGATATCCGTGATCTCAAAGCCGCAGAAAAAGCCCTGCAAGCCAGTGAAACCCAATTTCGTCGTCTAGCAGACAATGTCCCTGGCGTGATCTATCGCTACGTCTTGCATCCCGACGGTACCGATGCCTTTACCTACATCAGCCCTCATGTGCGAGACATTTATGAACTGGAACCGGAGGCCGTTATGCAGGATACAAGCTGTTTTTGGGCTAGGATTCATCCCGAGGACATTCCTCTCGTTAAAGCAGAAGTAGCCATTTCTGTTGAAACGCAACAGCCTTTTCAGATGGAACACCGTCTAATCACCCCGAAAGGAGGGGTGAAATGGATCCATGTCGTATCACAACCGACCTGCCAAGAGAATGGGGATATGATCTGGGATGGCGTTGCCAACGAAATCACCGATCGTCGCCGCACAGAAGCCGCCCTAGCCCGCTATACCGAGGAAGTTGAAGATCTCTATCACAATGCCCCCTGCGGCTACCATTCCCTCGATCCGCAGGGACGCTTTATTCGAGTGAACGAAACAGAATTGCAATGGTTAGGCTACAGCCGTGAGGAAATGATTGGCCAACCCTTCATTAAATTTTGCACAGACGAGAGTCGCCAAGCCTTCTTCCAAAACTTTCCGGTTTTCCTGGCGAGGGGTTGGGTCAAAAATCTGGAATTTGACCTCTTTTGTAAAAACGGCTCCATTCTGCCCGTGCTGCTTAGTGCCACCGCCGTTAAAGATCCGGATGGAACCCTTCTCTGCACCCGAAGTACGATGGTGGATATCCGTGATCTTAAAGCTGCGGAAAAGGCTCTGCAAGCCAGCGAAACCCAATTTCGCCATCTGGCAGAAAACGTCCCCGGCATTATCTATCGCTACGTCTTGCATTCCGATGGCACCGATGCCTTTACCTACATGAGTCCCCATATTTGGGACATTTATGGACTCAAGCCAGAGGACGTCATCCAGGATTCAAGCCGTTTTTGGGCCATGGTTTATCCCGACGACATTCCTTTATTACAAGCAGAAAGAGTCCTTTCCCTTGAAAGGCTCCAGCCCTTCCATGTAGAACATCGCTTCATTACCCCGCAGGGTGAGGAAAAGTGGATGCAACTCACCTCCCAACCCACCCGTCAAGCAAATGGGGATGTGGTTTGGGATGGCGTTGCCAACGAAATCACCGATCGCAAACTCGCAGAAGCCCGCTTGCAACAAACTAATGAAGAACTGGCCCGCGCCACTCGGCTTAAGGACGAGTTTCTAGCGAATATGAGCCACGAGCTCCGTACCCCACTCAATGCCATTTTGGGCTTGACGGAAGCATTGCAAGACCAAATTTTGGGTGATTTAACGCCTCGTCAACTCAAGGCCCTGGGCACGATCGAAAAAAGTGGGCGGCATTTACTGGCACTAATTAATGACATTTTGGATTTAGCCAAAATCTCTTCAGGCAAGATGGAACTTTTGCTAGCTACTGTCCCCGTTAAGAGTTTATGTGACTCCAGCTTAGTCTTTGTCAAACAGCAAGCCTTTAAGAAGCAAATTCAGCTCATTAGCAACATTCCTGACACAATCAAAACCATTACGATCGATGAACTTCGCATCAAACAGGTGTTAATTAATCTGTTAACCAATGCCATCAAATTCACCCCTGAAGGGGGCCAAGTCACCCTTAAAGCAGCGATCGAACAAATACCAGATTCTGAAGCCACTCTTGAACCGGAAGGATCGTACAATCGTTCGATCCTTCTCCTACAAGTCATTGATACCGGTATTGGCATTTCTCCCGCCGATCTAGCAAAACTGTTTCAACCCTTTACACAAGTTGACAGCAGCCTCAACCGCAAACACATGGGGACGGGGCTAGGGCTAGCGATGGTACAGCAAATTGCCGAACTCCACGGTGGCTGGGTCAAGGTGGACAGCCAACCCAATCAGGGCAGTTGTTTTACCGTTGCCCTTCCCTACCATTCACCAATCTACCCAGTCAGCCCCCAGTCCACTTTGCTGGAATCCCCCGCCTCTTGCCTCCTACCGCATCCAGCCCAATCCACTCCTCCCTTAATCCTGCTCGCAGAAGATAACGAGGAAAATATTGAAACTTTTATCGATTACCTCACCAGTCGCAACTATCGGATCATCGTTGCTAAAAATGGTGAAGCCGCAGTTCATCTGGCAAAGGTGAATCCTCCAGACATCATCCTCATGGATATCCAAATGCCGATTATGGACGGATTAGAAGCGATTCAGGCCATTCGGGCCGATCGGCAATTGGATAAGATTCCGATTATCGCCCTCACTGCTCTAGCAATGCCGGGAGATCAGGAACGGTGTCTGCAAGTGGGAGCAAGTCAATATCTCAGTAAACCCGTTAGTTTACGGCGTTTGGCAGATGTTATTGAACAGACGCTCAGTTCATAGACAATCACTCAAGTAATGCCTCAAATATTCACTCCATCGTCGATCGAAGCGAAGCCCAATCCTGCGGGCTATTACAATTCAAAAAGTGATTTTCCATCACATTAGAGATTTCTGTAATGGATCGTTGCTGCAAGAATTGTTGAAATGATTTCCCACCCTGTTGAATAAACTGATTCAAATCAGCTTGAATATTGACTCGATAAAATCCACCAAAGGGTTCCCAGCCTTTCGTATGACGTGCTAGATAGGCGATCGAGGTTTCGGGCAGCGTTGGCAATTCCTGTGCCCACTGCCGCATCAATGCCCCATCCAAGCTTGGCATATCGCAGGCCAACAACAAAACCCACTTGGTTTGAACCCCGGCCAACCCCTGGGCAAATCCCACCAACGGCCCTTGCATTGTTCGATCAACCACACATTGACAAGTTTCTGGCAAAAACGATCGATAGCGATCGGGCCAAGCCGTCACCACATAAATCACCGAACAACATTGGGCAGCCCGATCGCAAATCTGTTGCAGCAATGGTTGTCCAGCAATTTGCAACAATGCCTTATCCTGGCCCATGCGGCGGCTTTGGCCACCCGCTAAGACGATCGCGCTGAGGAAGGGTTGTTTCATCGGTTGGAGAGCTTAGGTTTGTGAGCTTAGATTTTCGATCGAGCCTTATTCTAAAATTTCAACTAATTTCAACTTCGCCGCACCGCCAGATTTAATCGTAATTTGCGACTTGGGAACAGAAAACCGTTGTGACAATAGTTTGATCAACTCCGCATTCGCCTTTCCATCGACTGGAGGCGCTTTCAAATGGGCTAGCCAACAACCATCGGGTTGCTGTTCCAGCTTCTGCTGCTTAGCCTTCGGTTTAACTTTGATTTGCAAAATCACCATTCATTCTTTATTAAAGACTAGTTTATGTATACAAAAGTATTTAACTTTAGAAAATCAATCATTATTTCCAGTGATTCCTAAGCTCTTCAGAGGATTGACCTTTGACTGATTAATCAGCTGTAACGATTGAACATTTCTGGGTTATGTGAAACGCTGAGATATAAGAAAGCGCTAGACTCCCCCCCCAGTCTACCTCGATTCGTTCTCTTAAGGCTGTAAATAAAGCAGTCTTCCGCACAGGATCAAGCTTTAGATAGGGCGAATAGGTGTTCAACAACGTTAAATATTGATCTACCGTATAAGTCACCTCCACATCTATCTGCCCTGTCACTAAATCCTGGAAGTACCCCGAGTCGATCGCCATTTGCCCCAATTCTTGCAAAATCTGCTGCCGTTGTTCCCGCGTTTCATAGCGATCGAGTTCTGGCGTATGGACTTGATAGATCTCTGATAACCCTCGATAGACTGACTCCGAAGGTTGCAATTCTTTGTTCCACAACAAAATCAAACGACCGTTCTTCTTTAATAATCTTGCGGCCTGGGGATACCCTACGGTCGCCGGAATCCAATGGAACGAACTGGCCGCCAAAACCGCATCAAACTGACTTATTTCTTGATTAGGCATCTGCGATCCTTGCTCCGATCGACGGAATTCTTGCAGCCATTCTTCAAACGCCAAATTTTGCAACGTCACATTGGAGAAAACTTGGCAATTCCGTTGCGCCAGGGCAAAGAAATCTGGATTTGGCTCCAGCCCTAAAATCCAGCAACCGAGTTTTGCGAAATCAACCGTCGCTGTCGCTGGCCCACAGCCTACCTCCAAAATGCGCGATCGGGCAGAAAGTTGAGCAGCCATCGCCACCTGACCAAGCAAGGCTTGGGGATAGCGCGGTCTAACTTGGTCATAAGCTACGGCAGCTAGAGAATACCAATTTTTGCGCTGTTCCAAATCTCTAGCACCGTAACGATCGATTTCCCGTTTGAAGTCTGGATTGTGCATCCCCTGGCCGTCTCCCATAGAATGATGGGCTCTATGGAACTTTCCCCCTTTAGAAAAGGTCTATCATTCTTCGAAACAGTTGAACAACAGCGAATAGAGGAATGTCATGATTTTCAAAATTGTTTCCCAGAATTTTCCCCGTATCCACCCAGCCATACTGCCCCTTGGACTGTGCCTCAGCAGTTGGGTTGCCCTCAGCTTCCCGGCCCAAGCCCAGTCGATGTTTGAAGACGCCACATTAAACCCCGACTTTACCTCCACTGAACTGCGGGGACTCAGCGGTGGCAGCAACTCCCTGAGATCCATCGCAGGCCGATCGGAAACCGCCACCGGCAGCTGCCTGGGCTACGCCGACGCTGACCCCGATCACACCCTAAAATTAAATACAGCCTTCGGTTATCTCCGCCTCCAAGTCAACAGTAATATCGATACCACCATGGTCGTGCGGGGCCCCGGCGGGACTTGGTGCAATGACGACTTCAACGATCGCAATGCGGGGATCGAAGGAGAATGGAAAGCAGGCAATTATCAAGTCTGGATCGGCAATCACAGCCGGAACCAAACTGCGCCCTACACCCTCAGAGTCACAACCCAGCGATAACTCAACCAGTCCCCCCCACCTTTATCTCTCCACACCTCATCTCTATACGCCTCCTACAAGGCTCAACAAAGGCTCAACAAAGGCTTAACAAAGGCTCACCTAACCCATTGCCTGGAACAGGGATATGTCGATCGTTGGGCCTTTGATGGGTCTTCACTAGCTTGACGGTAAACCGCCCCTTGACTGAGCGGCCAACCTTGGTATGAGCCCTAAAATTCGCTTCGAAGTCTTCGCAAGCACCCCTGCTATCCAGACAACTCGATGGCACGGTTGCCCTGTCTGCAAAAATTAAGTTAAATTAAGTTAACAATCACTCTCATGAAATCTGTCATTGCTGTTTGGAAGCCGATCGCCAAGATTGCTGCTAGACGGCACCGAGTTGAAATCCTGACGGGAACGATCGAATCTTCATCGCTGAACTTTTACTTAAGAATTCATCGAAGAATATTCCGTGAAGTCCCCTTTAGCTCGGTATACCTATTCCCGCTGAGAGCGACGAGTCTGTTGTAGGCGTACTGAGAGGTTGCCCTTATATGAAACCGACCTGGAGAACAATTTTACTCTGGGCACTGCCCGCGATCGTAGTCGGATTCTTCCTGTGGCAAAGTTCCCTGATGCCCATGGGCGGGAACAACGCTGCCCGGAACACCGCCAGCACACGCATGACCTACGGACGCTTCCTAGAGTATCTAGATGCTAACCGGGTCAAAGCGGTGGATCTCTACGACAATGGTCGCACCGCGATCGTGGAAGCAGTGGATCCCGAATTAGATAATCGTATTCAACGGCTACGGGTGGATCTGCCTGGCAACTCTCCAGAGCTGATCGCTCGTCTGCGGGATTCTCAGATTGCGTTAGATTCCCACCCTCCCCGCAATGATGGCGCGTTGTGGAATATCTTAGGAAACCTAGTATTCCCCATCCTGTTGCTATCGGGCCTGTTCTTCCTGTTCCGCCGTTCCAACAACATTCCCGGCGGCCCTGGACAAGCCATGAACTTTGGTAAGTCCCGCGCCCGCTTCCAAATGGAGGCTAAAACCGGCGTTATGTTTGACGACGTAGCCGGGATTGAAGAAGCCAAGGAAGAACTGCAAGAAGTCGTTACCTTTTTGAAAAAACCTGAGAAGTTCAGCGCCGTGGGTGCTCGGATTCCTAAGGGTGTGCTGCTAGTTGGCCCCCCTGGAACCGGGAAAACGCTGCTTGCTAAGGCGATCGCCGGGGAAGCAGGCGTACCCTTCTTCAGCATTTCTGGTTCGGAATTTGTGGAAATGTTCGTAGGGGTGGGTGCGTCCCGCGTCCGCGACCTGTTTAAGAAAGCTAAGGAAAATGCACCTTGCATCATCTTTATTGATGAAATTGACGCAGTGGGTCGTCAACGGGGTGCTGGCATCGGCGGCGGCAACGACGAGCGGGAACAAACCCTGAACCAGTTGCTAACGGAAATGGACGGCTTTGAAGGCAACACAGGCATTATTGTCATTGCTGCGACCAACCGTCCCGACGTGTTGGATGCGGCGCTCCTGCGTCCCGGTCGCTTCGATCGCCAAGTCACCGTGGACATCCCCGACATCAAGGGGCGTCTGGATGTGTTGAAAGTCCATGCCCGCAACAAGAAGATCGCCGATGATGTGTCTTTGGAAGTCATCGCCCGCCGAACCCCAGGGTTCTCTGGTGCCGATCTATCTAACCTACTGAATGAGGCGGCAATTCTCTGCGCCCGTCGTCGGAAGGAAGCCATTACCCTTCAGGAAATTGACGATGCGGTCGATCGCGTCGTGGCCGGGATGGAAGGCACTCCCATGGTGGACAGCAAGAGCAAACGCCTCGTGGCCTACCATGAAGTCGGTCATGCGATCGTGGGCACACTGCTGAAGCACCATGACCCCATGCAGAAAGTAACCCTGATTCCCCGAGGTCAAGCTCGCGGTTTAACTTGGTTCATGCCTTCTGAAGATTCTGGTTTGATCTCTCGGGCGCAAATTATGGCTCGGATCACCGGAGCCTTGGGTGGCCGTGCGGCTGAAGATGTCGTCTTTGGTCGAGCAGAAGTCACCACAGGCGCAGGTGGAGACTTGCAGCAGGTCACCGGAATGGCACGACAAATGGTCACCCGCTATGGCATGTCCGATTTAGGGCCCCTTTCCCTCGAAAGCCAACAGGGTGAAGTGTTCCTCGGTCGCGATTGGATGACCCGTTCCGACTGTTCTGAAGAAATTCAAGCGCGGATTGATGCCCAAGTGCGCGAGATTGCGGAACACTGCTACGAAGATGCCCGTCGGATTATTCGCGAAAATCGGGAAGTCATCGATCGCTTGGTCGATCTGCTGGTGGAACGGGAAACGATCGACGGCGATGAATTCCGTCAAATCGTTGCAGAGTATGCAGTTGTTCCTGAGAAAGAACAACTGAACGTGCGCATCTAAGTTTTACAGCATCTTAAGTTTTATTCAATTTAAGATGCTGTATCCAAGCTTCAGAGTGCATCATTCAAACTCATAGGCTATAGGAGGGACAGTTTTGCACAAAACTGTCCCTATTTTTGTGACCTCTATTTCTCATAGAACCTGTCAATTCTGAGAAAGCGATCAGTCTGGCAATCTCAGACGCCTGACACCGAATACTGATTGACCCTGATGAATGTGCCCCATTTAGGGTTCCGCTTCTAACATCGCTTGGGCAGATTTGAGGTGTTTCTGTTGATCATCACTGAGGATTGGATATTTTAAATTCAGTTGTTTCATGCGATCGCACAAAATACTGGCAACCGTTAATCGTGTAAACCATTTGTGATCCGCTGGAATGATATACCACGGTGCAAATTCAGTGCTGGTATGGCGAAACATGTCTTCGTAGGCATGCATGTAGTCATCCCAATACTGGCGCTCTTGCACATCATTGAGGGAAAACTTCCAATTTTTTTCAGGATTCGTGATGCGTTCTAAGAAGCGTTTTTTTTGTTCTTTTTTTGAGACGTTGAGAAAGAACTTAACGACAATGACACCGTTATCAACTAAATATTGTTCAAAGTGATTAATCTCCCGAAAACGCTGTTTCCAAATTCCTTTTCCTTTGGCATCGGGGGGGAGTTGCTGGCGATCGAGCACTTCTGGATGCACCCGCGCCACCAAGACTTCTTCATAGTAGGAACGATTGAAAATACCAATCCGGCCCCGCTCTGGTAAGGCTTTGAACGATCTCCAGAGATAATCGTGATCCAATTCCTCCGCCGAGGGAGCCTTAAAGCTAAATACCTGACAGCCCTGGGGATTGAGCCCAGACATGACATGCTTAATCGTGCCATCCTTCCCAGCCGCATCCATCGCCTGAAAAATCACGAGGAGCGCATAGGTATTCTGCGCATAGAGAATGTCTTGATACTGAGCTAGTTGCTGAATATCCTGTTCTAACTTGCCGATCGCCTGACTTTTATCTAAATAATCCGACGTATAGGCCGGATCAAAATCCCGTCCCAGTTTGATCTTCGTATCCGGAGCAACCATAAATTGGCGAGTTGAAATTTTCAGCGCACTCATAAAACCCACATCCCCGTAACTGCAAAGACAAACCAATGCCAACGATTCAACAAATTCTCACTGTAGTTTTTGCCAGTTTTCTGACTTTAGTATTTGCTGATTTAGTAACGGTTTTCTAGCAACAACTTTCGTAGTCATGGTTTCAGCTTAGTGCGTACCGTCTAAACATCCTATTAACAACCAGGGATTCTTAAGCTTTGGTGTGATTGATCTTCAGGGTCTGGGTCTTCCCAGTTAAGCCATCTACAGGAACAGCCTGACCTTAAGAGCCTAATAGTTCTGTCTTACTCCCCTCGCTTGATCCCCTCAAATGTACAACCCTGTGTACATCCTGTTGCCTTTTCCATTGAGGAGATTTACTAATCGGTAATATTTATTACGAAGATCTGACGATCGACAGAAGCTTGCTTAAATTAGGAAGTATCGCTTTACCACCCTCACTAGACCTGCGGGAGGAGAAATGAGGCAAGCGCTCATTCCACTCACCCTATCTTGCCAGATTGCTGAATCAACGGTTTTTCAACCCCGTCTTCTACGAGTTTTAGGCCAATCATCCCGATTTGCGGGCTGGCTATTAATTACGATCGCCTGCCCCCTCATGATTGGACAATCCGCAGCCCAAGCGTCTGAAGTATTGCATGTCCAATCCCCCTCCGGCCAGCATTGGCTGTGTCGTCCACTCAATCGCCAACTCATTTGCGATCCCGTTACTCCTGCCGCTGTCACTCAATCCAATACACCGTTTCTCCAAATCCCGACCGTCCCCCCTGCCCCCAGCGGTAATTGGACAGATCTCATCCTCCGTGCCATTTACATTGGGATTCCCAGCACCTTTGTTGGCTTCTTTTTCCTTCAATCACTGCAAAACCGACTCCATAAAGCCAAAATGCAAGCCTTCGTCCAACGACTGGAACGGATTTGGCAACAGAGCGCTCAACACTAATGTCTGCTAATGTCATCCTTAGACTTGACTGCTCCAACGGGGTAGAGCGAATACCGTCGCCCTAACGGGAGTGACCTCAAGCAGAGAATCGCATCCTTTCTATTTGCATTATTCCTGGGGTTGGGCATCCCTAGCCATCGGTTACGAATCGGTTTAGAAGTGGCCGCCAGTCGTACGAAGGCATTGGTGAGATTGCCGGACTTCACCGTCCTATCCGAGGAAGGGGAAATCGCGCTGAAGGACGCTAGCCGTTCGATCGTCTTCATGGACGTTCCCCCGCCGTTGCTGGTTGTGGAAGTGGTCTGCGAAGGTTAAGAAAAACGAGACTAACGTTACAAACGATCGGAGTATGGATCACCAGGCATTGCTGAATCTTGGAATCATTGATCCCCTCGCCAAACAGGTAACTCTTCTGGCATAGGTCGAAGGACTGTACGAAGCACGGATCGATCACCCAAGCAGGACGATTCACTTCACCGTTTTGCAAGACTTGGCTCTGACTGTCGATCGCATCTTAGCGGGCAATTGACACTCCCCACCGCATAGGCGGATGGGGATTCTTGGTTCTACGAAGTCACTTGCTCAAGCAGGTTCGCACCAACATGAGTAGAGGTGTCTTCTCCCCAAGCGATTCCCATGTCCAGCATGGAAGTTCCTGTGTGCCCCACAGTACTTAATCCCCGACTCAGGATATTTCTCGCGGCGTTGTGGTCACGATTGAGAACACATCCACACTGACAACTATGCGTCCGTGTCGATAGCCCTTTCTTGACCACTGCGCCGCATTGAGAGCATTCTTGACTTGTTCCGTGAGGAGGTACGGCAATCGTGATCTTGCCAAACACTTTGCCGAAGTATTCCAACCATACGCGGAACTGATACCAAGATGCGTCGTTAATTGACTTGGCAAGACAATGATTCCGCACCATGTTCTTGATTCTCAAGTCTTCATAGGCGACTACATCGTTAGATGTGATTACGCACCGCGCTAACTTTACAGCGTGGTCTTTACGTTGCCTACTTATTTTGAGATAGCGCTTACCTAAAATCTGTCTTGCTTTTCCTCTGTTATTTGACCCCTTAACGCGCTTCGATACGCGCTTCTGAGCCTTTTTTAACCGTCTCTCACCCTTGCGAAGAAAACGCGGATTATCAACGGTTTGATTGTTGCTATCGGTGTAGAAGTCATTCAATCCCACATCTAATCCGATAGCGGTTCCCGATGGTTCGACCGATTCAGCACGGTCAACAGAAATGCAGAACTGGACATAGTAGCCGTCTGCGCGTTTTATCAACCGTACCCGCTTGATTTGGTCAGGTTCATAGAAGTGCAAATCGCGAGTTCCTTTCAGCTTCAATTGACCGATACCGCATTTATCGGTAAAGGTGATTGATTTGCGGTCATTTGCAAGCTTCCATCCAGACGTTTTGTACTCAACTGAGCGACAATCTTTCTGGAATTTGGGAAAGCCTTTCTTGCCGGGAATCCGCTTTTTGCAGTTATCATAGAATCGCGTGATGGCTGACCATGCTCGTTCGGCTGCTGACTGACGAGCCATCGAATTGAGCTGGTTTGCAAAGTCGAATTCTTTAGCCAGTACAGAGCAGTATTTGTTGAGATCAAAGCAAGACTTAGCGCCTCCATCCATCCACAATCGAATCGACTTATTTCGGATGAACTGCGTTACCCGAATCGCTGCGTCAATGGCGTTGAACTGTGGCACTTTGCCGTAAGCCTTGAACTCTAGAACCAGCATGATCATCGACCCAATCACTAATCTTGTGATAGTACACTCGTCATAAGAGGTGTTGAAAGTCTTTCTGCTACGATGCTGAGAGATTGGCGCTACCGCGCCCTCACTATCCATCCCCGCCGGGTAGACGAGCGGGGTATTCCGCGAGCACCGATAAACTAGCAGGCAAACAAATACGTCAGAAACTGGAATATGTTCGAAACTCAGCATGTAAGGTAAGTTTGCGTGAGTCCTTCCTGTCCAAGAATCCCACGCAATCCTCGCCTCAATTAAGTCCTCTAAGTCCTCGCCTCAATTAAGCTCCCGATCGCTGCTCCCGCAGTTTAGATAACTCAGCCCGAATCGCAGATAATTGCGCTGTGAGTTCCTGGAGTTCCGCCTGCACATCAGGAGCCACAGGCACTGCGGTCGTGGTCACCGTTACCCCAGAGGCTGATGGATTTTGCCGCTGTTGCCAAAAGCGATCGACAACCTGTCGGGCTTCCTGCTCCGTCACGGCTCCCTTTTCAATCCATTCCTGGGCCAGTTGCGTCGGATTTGTGGTCAGTTTGTTGAGCGTTTGATTGATTTTTTTGGGATCCTGTACTGCTTCCACGGCGGAGGTTGTTGCACCTAGCGCAGCACGAAACCCTTGTTGGAAGAATTGCAACACAACATCAGTATTCATTGGCTTCATTAAACCTAACCCACCTATACAAATTTTAAGGATGCGACAATTGATCTTAACTGTAAGCGTTAATGAGGATGGATCGCCACAAACAGTTGGGCAACAAAACTGTTTCAAGCAAGAACTGTTTCAAACGGTTCCCAGTTGAAACAAGAACACTTTTAGGAGAGAACTTGGAGAACAAAACACTTCCTAGAAACGCCTACTCATTTCCAGGATAACGGATGCAGATTAACCCTGCTGGTTCTCGATCGCCAGACAAAACTTACCCTTCCGCCTCCAAAAACTGATTTAAGTCTTCCAAGATCTGCATCAATTCCCCCTCAACCCTGACTCGGATCCGATCGTCTCGCAATGTCACTAAGACCTTCGCTGCAAAGGGGGTAGGATAGATATTGGGGTTGCAAAATAGCTCTAAAAATACATCACCGGTATAGCGATACTCCATGGACTTCTGGGGAGCAACTTTTGTCCCCGCAGGCGGTTTATTGGCAGCAACTTTCAAACAATCCATTAATTGGTTGAGAGCCGCTTTCATTTCTAGAGCAGAATCTGGAGTAAAACTAAACCCCACTGAGCCGATCGGTAAGTTCAACGTTAATTGCGCCATAGTACTTCACCAGTCAAGTTTTACAGAATGGAAAGAGAAAGCAATTGTTTAAACATAGCCAGCTTTCCCACCAATCCAGCCATCCAAGTGATTGATATTAATCACAGAACCAAGCATCCAATTAGTTGCTAAATATTCACAACAAAGATTGGCAATCATTGAAAATCATTACTCTCAATTATTTTTTATAATACAGACGTTAATAGAAAAGAATCGTAATTAGAACACAAAAAATAATAGTGACTCAATGGTGACTCAGTAGTTAGAATTGCCAGCTATCAAACCTTAAAATTGTTTTAATAGATGTTGCATGGACTAGACAGATCAAGGTTCTCTCCAGGTTATGCCAATCCCTATTGCTTCGATTATTTACAGGTTAATTGATTATGCTGGTTGATCACCGTAGTACCGTCCGTCGAGTCTTAATCATTACGTTAGTTCTCAACCTGGTAGTGATGGCTATTAAGGTCGGGGTCGGTATCCTCACTGGGTCACTGAGTATTATTGCTGATGCACTCCATAGCCTGACCGACAGTGCTAATAATGTTCTGGGACTATTTGCCAACCAATGGTCTTCCCCAGAGCCCGATCGGGATCATCCCTATGGACACCAAAAATTTGAAGCCGTAGGAGCCTTGGGCATTGCTGCATTTTTAGGGATCGCCTGTTTTGAAATTCTGCAAAGCGCGATCGAACGCATCCTTCATGGAGGTAAAGCCTTACAAATCAGCAGTCAAGAACTCTGGCTGCTCCTACTGGTGTTGGGGATCAATATCTTTGTTGCATTCTACGAACGACGGGAAGGACAACGGGTCAAAAGCGCGTTGCTAATTGCTGATGCCTACCACACCATGAGCGACATTTGGGTCACGATCAGTGTGCTGGCAGGCTTAATTGGGATCTGGGTGTTGGGTTGGCAATGGCTCGATATTGCCTTAGCCTTTCCGGTGGCGATCCTTGTCTTCTGGAGTGGCTGGACAGTTCTGCGCGAGAATTTGCCGTGGTTGGTAGACAGCAGCGCGATCGCCCCTGAAGCAATTTCTGAAATTACGCGATCGATACCGGGCGTGCTCAATGTACATGACATCGCCTCCCGAGGGTTAGTAGGCCGCCAATGCTTTATTGAAATGCACCTCATTGTGAATGCAGATGATGTGGAAACCGCCCATAGTATTACCGAAGCAGTCGAAGCCGCTCTAGAAAAACAGTTTCACCCCGTTCGAGTCATGATTCACCTCGAACCCCGCCGTTACTCTTCCGATAACCTCAGTTATTAACGACCTACTCCATCTCTTCTGCACCCACACTGACAAAAAAAGACTATCCAAAAACCTGTGAAGCAAGCTGCCAGGGTAGCTTGGATAGCCTTAAATATGAGCAAAGAGAATTTGGCATAACCCATTCATCTATGGGCTACTTTATAGCACTAGATGTAGCGTCAAAGCAATCCCCTAATCGGAAGGTGACACATTAACTAGTGGACTGTCAGTTTTCAATTTGTGGATAGAGGCGCTTCAGTCGAATCCGAGCATCGGCAGTAGTAAACTGCCAATCTACTGCCTTTTGCAATTGATTACGTTCAGTGTACCAAGCCTGGGT